>NZ_LIRL01000378.1 GCF_001419795.1 Streptomyces niveiscabiei | reverse complement strand
GCACCAGCACCAGCACCAGCAAACACGTAAGGGCCCCGCAATCGAGACCCTCAGGTGTCAGACGCTGACAGCCTCCCGCCGGGTCACAGGATCAGGCCTCAGCAGCCGATGCGCCAACTCCCCGAAGGCCAGCCCGAATCCGGTCCACAGCGTCGCCTGGATGGCGAGCGCGGAGAGCCGGAACCGCCACAGGACGGTCGCGGGGAAATCGGCGGGCACCTCGTTCACGGACGGCAGGAACACGTACGCCACCCCGATCGCGGCGACGAACGCGCCCACCGCGACAACCGTCGCCCACCAGTTGCCCAGGCCAGGCGCGAGCCGCTTGCCGAGGAGGGTCGCGGCGACGGCGAGCAGGACGCTGAGGACCAGCATCAGGAAGTACAGGGTGGTGCGCTTCCCGATGGTGTCGCCGTCCCCGACGGCGGGCGGGTTGGCCGGGTACTTGAGGAACGGGACGACGTAGACGGCGACCAGCGCGCAGCCGGCCAGGAGCAGCGCGGTGGCCCGGGGGCTGAAGCGTCCGACGCGGCCGAGGGCGAAGCAGTACGCGAGGGCCGCGATCCCGCCGAAGGCGACCCCGTAAACGAGGACGCCGGTCGCGAGTCCGGCGGTGGACTGGAGGGAGCGGGAGACGAGTTCGACCTCGTGGCCGTGCTCGTGGGAGTGGGCCTCCTCGAAGCCGATCGCCCTGTCGACGGAGGGTTCACCGAGGACGTAGGCGACGATCAGGGCGAGCACGCCGGCCGCGAGACCGGCGAGCATGCCCCGCACGAGCAGGTTCCGTACGGTTGCGGAGTTCATGGAGTGTCGGCGTCCCTCGGGTCAGTGGCAGGGGAAGCCGAGCAGGTGGCGGGCGTCGTGCACCCACTCGTGGACCTCTTCGCCGGAGAGGAGTGCGGTGGCGCCCTGCTCGGCGCCGACGAAGTACAGCAGGATCAGCATGAGGACGCCGAAGAAGACGGCCCAGGGGGCGATGGCCTTCAAGGGCAGTTTGAGCGGGGTGGTGGCGGTGGTCGGCTGGGCGACGTGCTGCGCCATGGCAGGGCCTCCTTCGGGAGTTCGCGTCCCGTCTCGGTGGTGCTCCGTACGACGGCTACGGGTCTGACTCACCCCTGCCTCGAAGAGACCGCGGGGCACACAGTGGCGCGACCGTGCCGGGATCTCACCGGCTTCCGTCCTGCCGTCGTTGTCGGGGCGACGATACCGCGTGACGTGTACCCGACCAACCCCGCGTCACCAGGCACTTTCCTCCCGACGCCGCCACGAGGCTCATCAGGTCGCTCCTTACGGGCCGCCGGTCGACTCGCGGATCACGAGCCTGAAGCCGCTGACGAACTCCTCGTACCGGGCCGGGGGTTCGTGCTGTTCGATGCGGGTGACGAGGAGAGTGACGGCGTGTTCGGCCATGCCGTCGTGGTCGGGGTCGACGCTGGACAGGGACGGGACGAGGTACGCGCTCTCGGCGATGTCGTCGAACCCGATGACCTTGACCTGTCCGGGAACGCGGACGCCGCTGTCGGCGAGGCCGCGCAGGACGCCCGTCGCGAGGGTGTCGGTCACGCAGAACACGCCGTCGAAGTCCAGGCCCCCGGCGACCAGGTCCCGCGCGCACCGGGCACCCTCGGCGAGCCCGAACCGGCCGACCCTGCGGACCAGTTCAGGGTCGTACGGCACCCCCGCGTCGGTGAGGGCCTGCCGGTAGCCGGCGTGGCGCAGGCTGGAGGTGTCGATCTCGTCGACGTCTCCGCAGACCAGCGCTATCCGCCGGCACCCCCGCTCGACGAGGTGGGCGACGGCCGCCCGGGACGCCTCCAGGTTGGGCATGCCGACGTGGTCCACGGGTCCGCCGACGATGCGGTCGCCGAGCACGACCACGGGGTGCTCGACGGTGAGGCGTTCGGCGTCGGTCTGCGCCAGGCCGACGGCGCTGAGCAGGAGGCCGTCGTAGAGGCGGTTGCGGGAGAGGGAGAGGGCGTCGAGTTCGCTCTCCCGCGTGGCGCCGGTCTGTTCGATGCCGACGCGCAGGCCGTGGCGTCCGGCGGCGGTGATGACGCCGGCGGCGAGGCGGCTGTAGTACGGGCTGTCGACCTCGGGCACGGCGAGGCCGATCGTGCCGGTGCGGCCCTTGCGGAGGTTGCGGGCGGCGACGTTGACCCGGTAGTCGAGCCGGGCCATCGCCGCGAGGACCTTGTCGCGGGTCTCCCGCCGTACGTGGGGGTGGCCGTTGATGACGTTGGAGACGGTCATCGCGGACACCCCGGCCGCCTTCGCCACGTCCTGGATGGTCGCCACGGGTCAGGTCAGCGGGGCCTGGAGGGTGAGGAAGGAGTGCGGGGGCAGGGTGAGGGTCAGGCCGCCGTCCGTCGCCTTGACCCCGTCGAAGGGGCGCGGCGCGACCGTGTCCCGCTGCTCGGGCGTGTTGTGGTCCTGGACGCGGCCGGCCGTCAGGAGCCGGGCGACCGGGTCGCCGAGGGTGCCTCCCCGCAGATCGAGGGTGACCTCCGCCGGTTCTTCGGCGTCGAGGTTGGAGAGGGAGACGAGGACCTTGCCGTTCTTGACGCTGGCGGAGACGGAGACGGTCGTGAGTTCCGCCCCGGCGACGGTGCGTCGGGCCTCGTCGGCCTTGAGGTGGACTGCGAGTGAGGTGGCGTCCTGGTGGTCCTTGTTCATCTCGAACACGTGGTACGTCGGAGTGAGGACCAGCCGGTCGCCGTCGGTGAGGATCATCGCCTGGAGGACGTTGACCGTCTGGGCGATGTTCGCCATGTGCAGGCGGGCCGCGTGCTTGTGGAAGATGTCAAAGTGCGTGCTGGCAACGAGCGCGTCGCGCATGGTGTTCTGCTGGAAGAGGAAGCCCGGGTTGGTGCCCGGCTCGACGTCCCACCAGGTGCCCCATTCGTCGAGGACCAGGCCGACCGTGCGGCCACGGTCGTAGATGTCCATCACGGTGGAGTGTCCGGTGAGGATGTCGTCGATGCGGCGGGCCGCGAGCATCGTGCGGTAGTAGTCGTCGGTGTCGAATGCGGTCGCGCTGCCTTTCGCCTCCCACGGTCCGGCCAGTGTGTAGTAGTGAACGGACACGCCCTGGAAGAAGTTCCTGGGTGTCGCGTCGCATCCGAAACAGCTGATCTGCTGCATCAGCGTCTCGGTCCACTTGTAGTCGGCGTCCGAGGCGCCGGAGGCGATCCGGTACAGCTTGTTGTCGCCGTGGTCGCGGCAGTACGTGGCGTACTGGCGGGCCAGGTCGGCGGAGTACTCGGCGCGCATGTTGCCGCCGCAGCCCCAGGTCTCGTTGCCGATCCCCCAGTACTTCACCTTCCACGGCTCATCACGGCCGTTGTCCTTGCGCAGCCGCACCATCGGGCTGTCGCCGTCGCGGGTCAGGTACTCGACCCACTCGCTCATCTCCCGCACGGTCCCGGAGCCGACGTTCCCGCTGATGTACGGCTCGGCGCCGAGGAGTTCGCACAGGGCCATGAACTCGTGGGTGCCGAAGTGGTTGTTCTCCTCGACGTTCCCCCAGTGCGTGTTGACCATCCGGGGCCGCTCCTCGCGCGGCCCGATCCCGTCCCGCCAGTGGTACTCGTCCGCGAAACACCCGCCGGGCCAGCGCAGGTTGGGGATGTTCAGCGCGCGCAGCGCCTCGACGACGTCGAGCCTGATCCCGCCCTCGTTGGGTGTCTCGGAGTCCTCCCCGACCCAGAACCCGCCGTAGATGCAGCGCCCGAGATGCTCGGCGAAGTGACCGTAGAGGTGCCGGCTGATCGTCGGCCCTTCGATGTCCAGGTTGACGACCGCGGTGGCCTTGGGCACAGCTACTCCCGGGAGACATACGGTGACTTGTACGACGCTGAGGTGATCGTTTGTAGCGATAAACACCTCACACGCCCTCGCCGGGGCCGTCAAGGTCACCCGGCCCCACGGGAGTCACGGAAACTTTCGCTCCCCCGACGGGCACCCGCGCCCGCGCGCATGAACGGGGTGGCCGGGCGCCCGGCCACCCCTCACCCGCCTCAGGTCAGCGTCGCCGCCACCCGCGCCGCCGCCTTGGCCACCAGCTCGTTCTTCGAGGGCCCCTCGGCCGCGTACGTCGTCGTCAGCACCGCGATCACCAGCGGCGCCCGGCCGGGCGGCCACACCACGCCGACGTCGTTGGCGACGCCGTAGGAGCCCGCGCCGCCCGTCTTGTCGGCGAGGATCCAGTCCGCGGGGAGTCCGGCGCGGAAGCGGGTGACGTTGGTGGAGTTGGCGACCATCCAGGAGGTGAGGCGGGTGCGGTCGGCGGGCCGCAGGACGTCGCCGAGGAGGAACTTAGCGTAGGTGCGGGCGATCGCGTGGGGTGTCGTCGTGTCCGTCGTACGCCAGGGTTCGGCGGAGTTGAGGTCGGGCTCCCAGCGGTCGAGGCGGGTCACGGGGTCGCCGAGGGAGCGGGCGAAGCGGGTGATGGCGGTGGGGCCGCCGAGTTCGCGCAGGAGGAAGTTGGCGGCGGCGTTGTCGCTGTGGGAGACGGCGGCGGCGCAGAGTTCCCCGACGGTCATGCCGGTGTCGAGGTGCTTCTCGGTGACGGGCGCGTATCCGGAGTCCGTCAGCTCCTGCTGCGTGTAGTGGATGCGCTTGGTCGGGTCCAGGCCCTCGCGCAGGACGGCCGCCGCGGCCGGCGCCTTGAACACCGAGCACATCGGGAACCGTTCGTCCGCGCGGTGCGTCAGCGTCCTCCCGGTCGCGGTGTCGTGGGCGAAGACGCCCAGCCGGGCGGCGTACTCCTCCTCCAGGCCGGCGAAGACGTCCCTGCCGGCGGCGTGGGCCGGGGGCGCCACGGCCGCTGTCAGGGCCGCTCCGGCGCCCAGGGCGAGGAGGGTGCGGCGTCGCGGGGTGTTCGTTCGTGCCATGGTCGTCCGTCCTCACGGTCGTTGATCTTGGCTCAGTCGTTCAGGACGCGACCCCGGATGAAACAGTTTCGATCATCGCGGACCCTGATGGAGAATCCCTGAACATGTCGATCATTCATCGCACCTGGCTCAAGCCGACCAAGCTCGAATTCCTCACCACGTGGCTCCCCACGCGCGCGTGGTACCAGGGCGGTACGGCCGTCCCGCAGCTTGCCAAGGCCGGGGGCTTCCGGCTCG
This sequence comes from Streptomyces niveiscabiei, assembly GCF_001419795.1. Taxonomy (GTDB): domain Bacteria; phylum Actinomycetota; class Actinomycetes; order Streptomycetales; family Streptomycetaceae; genus Streptomyces; species Streptomyces niveiscabiei. Next base: position 33,924 of record NZ_LIRL01000378.1, on the reverse strand, counting down.
ACGACCCCGAGGGCGAGGTCGGCATCGAGTTCTTCGTCGCCACCGACGCCGAGGGCCCGCACGCCTACCTGGTCCCCCTCACCTACCGTTCCGCCCCCCTCTCCGGCGCGGACCACGCGCTCATCACCACCCTGGAGCACGGCGTCCTCGGAGAGCGCTGGGCGTACGACGGCGTCCACGACCCGGTGCTGACCGGCGCCCTGGCCGCGTTCCTCCAGGGGCGGCTCCCGGCGCAGGCCCAGAGCACGAGCGACGCCCTGGACGAGGAGGTCACCCACGCGTACGCGGGCGGGGCACCGCTGCTGTCCGGCGAGGTGACGGTGACCGAGACGGCCGACGGTACGACGCTCACGACGCCGGGCGGTCCCGCCGTCCGCTTCAACCGCCTCCTGACCGCCGTGCCCGACGCCCCTCCGGCGGACGCGCTCGGCCATGTGACCGGCGCGTGGAGCGACCTGGAGGGCAACCGGGTGCGCGGCGTGTTCGCGGTGGTCGAGGCGCGGGCCTGACCCGCACCGCCGCCCGAAGCCCCGCCGGCCGGCCCTCACCCCCCGGCCGGCATCCCCTCCGCCATCGCGTACACGGTCCGCGCGTGCAGCTCGAACATCCCGACGAGGTCGATGTCCCCGCCGATCTCGCGCTGGACGAAGAGCCCGTCGGCCCCGGCGACGGCGTAGGTGACGAGGATGTCGACGGCCTTCTCGTCCAGCCCCGGGAACAGGGCCCGGACGACCTCGGCGACGCGCTGCCGCGCCGCCTCCCGGACGTCCAGGTAGACGCCCCGCCCCCGGGGTTCGACCGGCCGCCGCTCCAGCGCGAGCATCAGCCCGAGCCGCAGGAAGTCGGGCGCGTCGAGCAGGGAGCGGGCGACGTTCGCGGCCATGGTCATGACCCGTTCCAGCGGGGTCCCCGCGTCCTCGCCGGGCAGTTCGACGGCCGTCAGCCAGGTCTCGAAGCTGCGCTCGATGACGGCGGCGATCAGGTCGTCCTTGTCCTTGAAGTGCCAGTAGATCGAGCTGGGGGGCAGTCCGCACTTGGCGCTGACGGCCGCGATCGACGTGCCCTCGTACCCCCGCTCCCCCGCGATCTCGACCGCCGCGTCGAGGATGCGCCGCCGCGACTCCACGCCGTTGGCCCGCTGCTTGCGCTCGGGTCTCCCCCGGGTCATTCCGTGATTCTCCGTCTCTCAGAGGCGTACACCTCGCTTTTCGGGGTACGCGTCGACGATTCCCGCACTCTAGTCCGCCCGTGTGCCAGCTGACGATTTCCGGCCACGTACCCCCGATAGGCGAACTCCCCGCCGCGCACGGCCGACAGTTCGGCGATCAGCCCGTGGTCCGGCGACAGCGAGCACGCCGGGTCGGTGCGGCCCGCGTCCCCGGTTAGCGCGAACGCCTGGCACCGGCACCCTCCGAAGTCGGCCTCTTTGCGGGGGCAGGACCGGCAGGGGTCGGGCATCCAGTCGCCGCCCCGGTAGGCGTTGAACGCGGGTGACTCGTGCCAGATCCAGCTCAGCGAGTGCTCGCGGACGTCGGGCGCGTCGAGCGGCAGGTCGTAGGCGGCGGGGCAGGGCAGGACCCGCCCGTCGGGAGCCACGGTCAGGGAGATCGCGCCCCAGCCGCCCATGCAGGGTTTCGCCACCCCGTCGAAGTAGTCCGGCACGACCCAGATCAGCTCCGTCCCGGTCCGCCCCCGCCACTCCTCGACGACCCGCTGCGCGCGGGCCAGTTGCTCCCGGCTCGGCATGAGCGCGGCCCGGTTGCGCAGCCCCCAGCCGTAGAACTGGGTGTTGGCGAGTTCGATGCGTACGGCGCCCCAGTCGACGCCGAGCCGGATGATCTCGTCGAGCCGGTCGAGGTTGTGCCGGTGCAGGACGACGTTGAGGCCGAGCGGCAGTCCGGCGTCCCGGACGAGCGCGGCGGCCCTGGCCTTCGCGGCGAACGACCGGCGCCCGGCGATGCGTTCGGCACTCGCGGCGTCCGCGCCCTGCACGGAGAGCTGGACGCTGGGCAGTCCGGCCGCGATCAGCTCGTCTAGCCGCGCGGAGGTCAGCCCGATGCCGCTGGTGACGAGTTGGGCGTAGATCCCGGCGTCCGCCGCGCCCGCGACCAGGTCGGCGAGGTCGCGGCGCAGCAGGGGTTCGCCGCCGGAGAGGTGGGCGTGTGCGACGCCGAGGCGGGCGGCCTCGGCGAACACGCGCAGCCAGTCGTCCGTGCCCAACTCGTCGGCGGGGCGGACGAGTTCGGTGGGGTTGGAGCAGTAGGGGCAGCGCAGGGGGCAGCCGTGGGTCAGCTCGGCCAGCATGGCCCACGGCGGGTTCAGCGCAGCCATCCGCGCTCCTTCACGTCGTCCAGGAACTCTGCGATGCCGTCGCCGTCCCCGAGGGCGGCGCGGATCTCGGGGACGGTCCGGGTGCCGTCGCACAGGCCGACCACTGCGGCGGCCTCGGTACTGAGGACGACGATCCGTTCAGGAACGATCAGCAGTGTCCGTTTCCTTACCGGACAGTCCCGTACGCGCGCGTACGGGCTGAGGGCCGGTCGCCAGGTCATGCGGACGCCCGGTCGACGGCGTCCAGCAGGGTCCACAGCACCTCGCACTTGTAGGAGAGCGCGGCGACGGCGGTCTGCTGGTCGGCGCGGGTGCGGGCCCAGTCCAGGACGAGGGCGAGCGCTTCGCCGCTGTCCCGGCGGCCCTGGGAGACGCGGGAGGTGAAGTAGGCGAGTCCCTCGGGCCTGATCCACGGGTAGTGCCGCTCGAAGGCGGCGATCCGGGTCGTCATCAGGTCCGGCGCGAAGAGTTCGGTGAGGGACGCGGCGACGGCTTCGAGGGGGCCGGCGTTGCGGCAGAGGTTGACGTACCCGTCGACGGCGAGCCGTACGCCCGGCAGCACCCGGTCCCCGGCGAGGAGGTCGGCCCGGTCGAGTCCGGCGGCCTCGCCGAGGCGCAGCCAGCGTTCGATGCCGCCCTCGTCGTCGCCGGTGCCGTCGTGGTCGGTGATGCGGCGCACCCACATGCGGCGCAGGGCGGGGTCGTCGAGCTTGGCGAGGATCAGGGCGTCCTTGACGGGGATGTGCCGCTGGTAGTGGAAGCGGTTGAGGATCCAGGTGCGCAGTTCGGCGGGGGTCAACGCGCCTTGGTGCATGCGGAGGTTGAAGGGGTGGCGGTGGTGGTAGTGGTGTTCGGGGACGGCCCTGAGCTCGCGCTCGAAAGCCGCGCGGTCCACTGGGCTCGCCCGGTCCGCCCGGCCCGACTTCCAAGAACCCGCCGTGTCGACTGAACCGATCGAGCCGGTCGAACCGATCACCATGTGAGGGACATCCCTTCCGAAGCCACCTCGACGCCCCGCAGCTCCGCGTGCTGGGGCGCGTCGGGGTCCACGAGAGGATTGGTGTTGTTGAGGTGCGTGTAGAAACACCGTGCGGACAGCGCGGCGAGCCGCTCCCGCGTCGCGGCGATCGGCAGGTGCCCCATCTCGGTGGCCGTCTTCTCCGAGAACCCGCACCGCCGGGGCTCGTCCTCGTCCCAGAACGTCCCGTCGGCGAACACGACGTCCGCCCCTTCCCCGAACCCGGCGGGCCACACCCCCATGGCCGGCGCGTACACCAGCCCCCCGATGCTCAGCGCGCTCACCCACCCGCCATCACCTGCCGGGAACTCCCGCGCGTACCTCGGCCGTTTACCGGACACCGGCACCAGCGAAGCCCCGTCCACGTCCCGCCACCGCAACCGCACATACGGCGCGAGGGTCTCCTCCAGCCGCAGCCCCTCGCCCACCGCCTTGCGCACCGCGTCCGTCGCCATGATCTCCAGCTCGTCCGCCTCCCGGAGCCGCGCCAGCCCGAGCGTGTGATCGAGTTCGGCGTCGGTGAGGATCACCCCCGCGAGAGGAGTGCGCCGCCCGTCGGGGCGCAACCACCCGCAGCGCTCGATCTGTTCGCCGATGTCAGGAGTCGCGTTGACCAGATAGATCCGGCCGGGCTCGACCTCAAGGGCGATCGACGCGTGCAGCCGCCGCCAGGACGGCACCGCGCGCGCCCCCGAGCACCCGGGACACGCGCAGTTCCACTGCGGGACGCCGCCTCCGGCCGCCGTACCCAGGACATGCAGGCGCACGGCGCGCCCCTACCGGTCGCTGAGGAAGTACGCCGACATCTCCATCGACGCCTCGACGATCTGGTAGGTGGGCCGGTGCCAGGCGGTCTGGTCGGTCGTCTCGTCGGGGCGCTCCGAATGCCTGTCGTCCCGTTCGTCGTGCTGGATCATCGGGTCTCACTTTCCGTAGGGGACGGCGAGGATCGCGCCGGGGTTGGCGAGCTTGCCGGTGGGGGTGCCGCCGGGGCCGTGGACGAGTCCGCCGCTGTCGGTGGCGATGTAGAGGGTCTTGCCGTCGGGGCTCAGGGCGACGTCGCGGTAGCGGTTGACGCTCCGGTGGAGCTGCGTGAAGGACGTGCCGTCCTGGGTGAGCCGGTAGACGGTGCCGTTCTTGAGGGAGGTGACGAGGAACGCGTCCCCCGCGGCCTTGAGGCCGCCGGGTGCCATGGTCGGCCAGCACATGTAGGACGTGTTCGCGTCGGTGCACACCGGGGTGACGCCGAAGTCGTGTCCGGTGGCGACGGTCGTGCCGTAGGTGCTGAGCGGCGCCTTCATGTCCTTGGTGAAGTCGCGTTCCCGGCTGGTCGGCACCTGTGCGGGGGCCTTGCCGGGGTCGGGGGTGAAGGTGAGGTTGCGGCAGCCGCCCTCGGCCTTGGCCCAGTTCGAGTAGACGTACGCCTTGTCGTCCTGGTATCCGGCGACGTTCGGCCAGCCGTAGTTGCCGCCCTTGTCGACGCGGTTGAACTCGTCGTCGGTGAGGGGGCCGTTCTCGGCGGTGTACAGCTCCTCGCCCCGGAAGTCCATGCCGTTGGGGTTGCGCATGCCGTAGGCGTAGACGTGGCTGCGGACGCCGTTCAGCTCGGGGTTGTCGTGCGGGATCGAGCCGTCGGGGTTCATGCGCAGGATCTTGCCGGGGTACGCCGACCAGTCCTTCTTCTTCACCTGGGCGGCGGTGGGCAGGTTCTGGGCCTGGTTGGGGTCGCAGTAGTGGGCGAGGTAGTTCGCGCCCTGGTCGCCGATCGAGTAGTAGAGCTTGCCGTCGGGGCCGTAGCGCAGGCGTCCGCCCTGGTGGTCGTCGCCGGCGGGGAGGCCGCTGAGGACGGTGTACTCGCCGGAGAGCTTCCCGTTCTTCGCGGTGTAGCGGACGATCCTCGCGGCTTCTTTCGCGCCGTCCATGGAGCTGTAGGACAGGTAGACGTAGTCGCTGCCCTTCTTCTTGCCGAAGTCGGGGTGCAGGGCGAGGCCGAGGACGCCGTCCTTGCCGCCCTGGGCGCGGACGGCCCTGCGGGTCAGGTCGAGGGCGGTGGTCTTGGTGCCGGTCCCGGGGTCGACGCGGGTGACTTTGAGGCCGGACTTCTCGGTGAGCCACAGGTGACCGTCGGGGCCCTGGATCATCTCGTACGGGTCGCCGAGGCCGGTCGTGACGACCCGGAAGCCGGCTCTGTCGGCCAGGTTCGCGGCGGCGGCGCCGCGCTGTCCGGGCCCGGGGGCGGATGCGGTGCCGCAGGAGCAGACGAGCGCAGCGACGGCGGCCAGAGCCAGTGCCGACGGTGGCTTTCTCATCGTTGACCTTTCCGGAGGGCCCCCTCGCGGCCTCACCCTAAGGTCGACTCACCCCTCACGCATCCCGGTGCGCATCCTCACGCAACGTGATCGCGGAGGCGGGGCACATCGCCGCGGCCTCCCGCGCCCGGGTCTCGTCCGACACAGCGGGCGTCTCCGTGAGCAGCACCACGACCCCGTCGTCCTCGTCCTGGTCGAACACCCCGGGCGCGACGAGGACGCAGTTCCCCGCGCCGCAGCACAGCGAACGGTCGACGGCGATCCTCACCACGTCACCGGCACTTCGCTCAGCCCGCCCACCAACAGGCCCTCCACGCGCCGCAGTTCACCGACCGGCACGGCGAGCCGCAGCGTGGGCAGCCGCCGCAGCAGCACCTCAAGGGCGACCTGGAGTTCGGTCCTGGCGAGGCTCTGCCCCAGGCAGGAGTGCGGGCCCGCGCCGAACGCGAGGTGCGGGTTGGGGGTGCGGGAGAGCAGCATGCGGTCGGGGTCCTCGAAGGCCGCCGCGTCCCGGTTGGCGGCGGGCAGGGCGCAGACGACGGTGGCGCCGCGCGGCAGCACCGCGCCGCCGACCTCGACGTCCTCGGTGAGGTAACGCCGCAGTCCGAAGCCGAGGTTGACGTCCAGGCGCAGCGCCTCGTCGACGGTCGTGCGCACCAGCTCCGGTTCGGCCAGCAGTTGTTCCCAGCGTGCCCGGTCGGCCAGCAGCATCGCGACGGTCTTGCCGATGGCGTTGGCGGTCGTCTCGTGCCCGGCGACGAGCAGTCCCATGCCGGTGCGCAGCAGCCAGGCGTCGGTGACGTCGGGCTGGTCGGCGATGAACATGCTGATCATGTCGTCGCCGGGGTGCTCGCGGACGTGCGCGATGTGCCGGGACATGTACGCGTCGAACTCCGTGTACGCCGCCGCGCTCTCCTGTTTCGTCCAGCGGCTGACGTTGAGGAAGGCGTCGGACCAGTGCGAGAAGCGGTCGCTGTCCTCGGCGGGGACCCCGAGGATCGTACAGATCACGTACACGGGCAGCGGGAACCCGAACGCGCCCTTCAGGTCGGCGGGTCGGCCCCGCTCGGCCATCGCGTCCACGAGCGCCTCGGCGCGTTCGGTGATCGCGGGGCGCAGGGCGGTCATGCGTTTGGCGGTGAAGTACTTGCCGACCTGCCGGCGCCACCGCTGGTGGCCCTCGCCCCGGTCGGGTACGGCGTCCTGGAGCTCGCCGTCGACGACGGGGCCGCCCGCGCCCTCGGGGGCGAGCCGGGCGGCGCCGTCCTCGGCGGTGGGGCGGGCGAAGCGGGGGTCGGAGAGCAGGGCGCGTACGTCGTCGTAGCGGGTCAGGAGCGTCGCCTCGTCGCCGCTGGGGAGGCGGACAGACGCGACCGGGCACGCGCGGCGCAGTTCCGCCCAGGCGGGCGGCGGCTCCAGCGGGCCGTCGGCGGGCAAGGGGAGTCGGAGCTCGGCCATCGCGCACCTCCGTGGGACCGGTTCCGACGCTACGCAGCTGTGCATGATGCAGCAAGGAGCGGTTCGGCCGTCGTACGAAGACGTACGGCGGGGTCCGTGTACGGTCCACCCGTGGACTACCCGAACGATCAGCACCCCGGCGCCCCCGTCCGCGCCGGCGTCCCCGAGCACGGCCGTGTGCCCAAGTACTACGCGGTCAAGGCCCAGTTGGACGACCTCGTGAGCGAACTCGGCGAGGGCGCTGTCATCCCCACCGAGCGGGACCTCTCCGAGCGGTACGACGTGGCCCGCGAGACGGTGCGGCAGGCGCTGCGGGAACTGCTCCTGGAGGGCAAGCTGCGCCGGCGGGGCCGGGGGACCGTCGTCGCGGGGCCGAAGCTGGAACAGCCGCTCGCGCTGGCCAGCTACACGGAGGGCGTACGCAGGCAAGGCCGGACGCCGGGCCGCAGCCTGGTCGCCCTCGACCGGTTCCCGTGCCCGGCGCCGCTGGCCGAGGAGACGGGGCTGACGCGCGGCGAGCCGGTGTGGCACCTGGAGCGGGTGCTGCTGGCCGACGACGAGCGGGTGGGCCTGGAGAGCACGTACGTGTCCGTGGCCCGGCTCCCGCGCCTGGACGCCGAGTTCGACCCGGACTCCTCGTTCTACGCCTACATGGGCGGCCAGGGCATCCGGCTCGGGCAGGCCGACGAGCGCATCGAGACGGTGCTCGCGACGCCGCGCGAGGCGCTGCTGATCGGGACGCCCCCGGCGCTGCCGATGCTGCTGATCCACCGGGTGTCGCGGGACGCGCAGGGGCGTCCGCTGGAGCGGGTGCGGAGCCTGTACCGGGGTGACCGGTTCTCGTTCTCGGCACACCTCAAGAACTGACAAAAGGCGATGATCCACCCTAGCTTTCATCACGAGATAATAACGGGTCTAGCCCAAACGTGATGGCCGGTTCATGCTCCCGTCGTCAGCCGGACCCTTCCGGTTCCCGCACGGCGAGGAGCGTGGCGGTCGTGAGAGTGATAGTCGTCGGAGCCGGCGTGGTGGGCACCCTGCACGCCTGGCAAGCACTGGAACGCGGCCACGAGGTCGTACAGATCGAGCGCGAGGCGGAGGCCCGGGGCGCGTCGCTGCGCAACTTCGGGCTCGTCTGGGTGAGCGGGCGCGCGGAGGGCGAGGAGCTGTCGGCCGCGCTGCGCGCGAGGGAGCTGTGGGAGGGGATCGGCGAGCGCGTCCCGGCGCTCGGCTTCCGCGCGAACGGGTCCCTCACCGTCGTACGCGGCGCCCTCGAACGCGCCGTCGCCGAGTACGCGGCGGCGCGGGGCGACGCGGACGTACGCGGATACGAGCTGCTGACGCCCGGCGAGGCGCGGGCGCTGAACCCGGCGCTGCGCGGGGAGTTCGACGCGGCCCTGTACTGCGCCCGGGACGCGGCCGTAGAACCCCGCACCGCCCAACGCGCCCTGCGCGCCGAGCTGTTGACGAACCCGCGCTACACGTTCCTCCCGGGCCGCGAGGTCCGTGAGGTGATCGGCGAGCGCGCGGTCCGCGACGACCACGGCGACCTGCACACGGGCGACGCCGTCGTCCTGTGCACCGGCGCCTGGCTGGGCGGCCTGGTGCACGAGCTGGCCGGGCCCCACCTCCCCGTGCGCCGCGTCCGGTTGCAGATGATGCAGACCGCGCCGCTGGGCGAGCCGCTGACGACGTCGGTCGCGGACGCGGACAGCTTCCGCTACTACCCGGCGTACGCCTCCCCCGCCCTGGACGCCCTCAACTCCGGCCGCCCGCAGCCGGATACGGCGGCCGAGCACCGGATGCAGCTCCTCATGGTCCAGCGCGCGGACGGCGGCCTGACCGTCGGCGACACCCACGAGTACGAGCACCCCTTCTCCTTCGACACCGTCGAGGACCCCTACGAGCACCTGGCCGGCGTCGTCGAGTCCCTCCTCGGCCGACCGCTCCCCCCGATCCGGCGCCGCTGGGCGGGCGTGTACGCGCAGTGCCTCGACACCAGCCGTGTCGTGCACCGCCAGCAGGTCCGCGACGGCGTCTGGCTCGTCACGGGCCCCGGCGGACGCGGCATGACCTGCGCGCCCGCGATCGCCGAGACCACCGCAGAGCAATTGGGCTGGTGAACCACATGACCACCGACATGACCACCATGACCACCGGCCTGCCGCACGACATCCGCCTCGTCGTCCTCGACATGGCCGGCACGACCGTCGCCGACGGCGGCCTGGTCGAACGCGCCTTCACGACGGCCCTGGCCTCACTGGGCCTCGACCCCACCCCCGACCGACTCGCCTACGTGCGCGCCACGATGGGCGAGTCGAAGATCTCCGTCTTCCGGCACCTCCTCCAGACCGAGGAGACCGCCCGGCGCGCCAACGCCGCCTTCGAGCAGGCGTACGGCGACCTCGTCGCCGACGGCCTGATCGCCCCGCTCCCCGGCGCCCGCGAGACGGTCGAGCAGCTCACCGCCGAGGGCCGGACCGTCGTCCTGACCACCGGCTTCTCCCGCGTCACTCAGGACGCGATCCTCGACGCGCTCGGCTGGCGCGGCCTCGCGGCGCTCACCCTGTGCCCGGCGGACGCGGGCGGCCGGGGGCGGCCGTACCCCGACCTGGTGCTGGAGGCGTTCGTGCGGACGAAGGCCGCCGAGGACGTCCGGCAGGTCGCGGTCGTCGGGGACACGACGTACGACGTGCTCAGCGGCGTGCGCGCCGGAGCCGGGCTCGTCGCGGGGGTGCTCACCGGGGCGCACGACGCGCAGGCGCTGCGGGCGGCCGGTGCCCATCAAGTCCTGGGTTCCGTCGCCGAGTTGACCGGAGTCCTGACGTGATCCGCTTCGACTCCGTGAGCGTCGCCTACGACGGGCACACCGTCCTCGACGCGCTCGACCTGACCGTCGCGCCGGGTGAGGTGATGGCGCTGCTGGGGCCGTCCGGGTCCGGGAAGACGACCGCGCTGCGGGCCGTCGCCGGGTTCGTGCGGCCGTCGGCGGGGCGGGTGTTCCTCGGCGAACGGGACGTGACCGACGTACCGCCCTATCGGCGGGGCATCGGGATGGTCGTCCAGCAGTACGCGCTGTTCCCGCACCTGCGGGTCGAGGACAACGTGGCGTTCGGGCTGAAGGCGCGCCGCGTCGACCGGGGCGAGATCCGGCGACGGGTCGGTGAGGCGCTGGAGCTGACCGGGATGGGGGCGTACGCGCGGCGCCGTCCCCGGGAGTTGTCCGGCGGCCAGCAGCAACGCGTCGCCATCGCAAGGGCGTTGGCGATCCGCCCCGAGGTGCTCCTCCTCGACGAGCCGCTGTCGGCGCTCGACGCCCGGCTGCGGTCCGAGATGCTCGCCGAACTCGCGCGGCTGCACCGGGAGTTGCCGGACGTGACGATCCTGTACGTCACGCACGACCAGGTCGAGGCGCTGACGCTGGCCGACCGGATCGCGGTCCTCGACCGGGCCCGGCTCCAGGCGTGCGGGACGCCCCGGGAGCTGTACCGGGCGCCGGGGAACGAGTTCACGGCGTCGTTCGTGGGCGGCGCGAACCTGCTGCCGGTCCACGTGGCCAACGGAGTCGCGGAGTTCGCGGGCACACGGATGCAGGTCGACGCGAAGAGCGTGACCGGTCCGGCCACGCTGTGTGTCCGCCCGCATCTGGTCGGGCTGGGCAACGGGCCGAACCAACTCACCGGCCCCGTACGGGAGATCCAGTGGCGCGGCGCCACGCACCGGCTGTACGTCGAGGTCGCCGGACACACCGTGATGGCCGACGTGCGCGAGCTGCGGGACCCTCCGGTGCACGGCGCGCACGTCACCCTGCACTTCTCCCCCGAGGACGCGGTGCTGCTCCATGACTAGACGCCTGTTGTGGACGCTGCCTCCCGTCGCCCTGCTCGCGGTCTTCTTCCTCTACCCGCTGGCCCTGGTCGTCCAGCAGTCCTTCCAGCCCGACTCCGGCGGCACGTCCCTCCAGCCGTACACGGACGTCTTCGCCTCCGAGGCGTTCCGGCAGGCGCTGTGGACGACCGTGTGGCTGGCGCTCGCCTCGACCGCCGGGTGTCTGGTGCTGGGGTTCTTCCTGGCGCTGGTCATCGCGTTCGTCCCGTTCCCCGGGGCGCGGGCGGTCGCGCGGTTCGTGGACGTGTTCCTGTCCTTCCCGTCGTTCCTGATCACGCTCGCCCTGCTGTTCATCTACGGCACGACCGGCGTCGTCGGCTCGTTCCCGTTCCTGACGACGCCCTGGGGTGTGCTGCTCGCCGAGGTCACGTACTTCACGCCGTTCGTGATGCGGCCCCTGCTCGCCGCGTTCTCGCAGCTCGACACCGCGCAGATCGAGGCGGCGTCGAGTCTCGGGGCGCGGGCGCCGAGGATCGTGCGGCGGGTGATCCTGCCGGAGGCGCTGCCCGCGCTCGCGGCCGGCGGGAGCCTCGTGCTGGTGCTGTGCCTCAACGAGTTCGGGATCGTGCTGTTCACCGGGGCGAAGGGCGTGACGACGCTGCCGCTGCTGATCTACAGCAAGGCGATCCTGGAGTCGGACTACGCGGGCGCCTGCGTGGTGGCGGTCGTCAACGTCGCGCTGTCCGTGGGTCTTTACGCGGTGTACCGGGTGGTGAGCCGTCGTGCTGGTGCATAGCCGTGGAGCAAAGCGGGCAGTGTGGGCGGTGTTCCTCGTGCTGTTCCTGCCGCTGTTCGCGCTGCCTCTGCTCGTCATCTTCGGCGCGTCGTTCGCGACGCACTGGTCCGGCGTCCTGCCCTCGGGTCCGACGAGCGCCAACTACCGTTCCGCGACGAGCGGCGACTCCCTCAAGGCCCTCACCACGAGCCTGTTCACGGCGACCGCCGCGAGCCTGCTGGCGCTGGCCGTCGGCACGTGGGCCGCGCTCGCCGGGTCCGCGCTCGGGAAGCGTGAACGGCGGGTCCTGGACGCCCTGTTCGTGCTCCCCGTCGCCGTGCCGTCGGTCGTGGTGGGGCTGTCGGTGCTGGTCGCCTTCTCGAAGCCGCCGCTGCTGCTGAACGGCACGCGGTGGATCGTGGTCCTCGCGCACACCGTGCTGGTGACGGCGTTCGCGTACCAGTCGGTGTCGGCGGCGCTGGCCCGGCTCGACCCGGCGTACGAGCAGGCGGCGGCCTCGCTGGGCGCGCGTCCCTCGTACGTGCTGTGGCGGGTGCGGCTGCCGTTGCTGCTGCCGTCGCTCACCGCCGCCGTCGGCCTCTGTTTCGCCCTGTCCATGGGCGAGTTGAGCGCCACGGTGATGCTGTATCCGCCGGACTGGACCCCGCTGCCGGTCCTGATCCACTCCGCCACCGACCGGGGTGCCCTGTTCGCGGGGTCCGCGCTCGCGGTGGTGCTGATGGCAGCCACTCTGCTCGTCCTGTCCGCCGTGTCCCGGGTCCGCACCAGAGCGTCGTACCGCTGAACATCTGGAGTCCAACCGCCATGCCCCGTCACCCTGTCAAGCTCAGCATCGCCGTGTCCCTCCTCGTCCTCGCCTCCGCGTGCGGGACCTCCGCCGCCTCCTCCGACGCCGAGGTCGTCACCGTCTACAGCGCCGACGGCCTCAAGGGCGAGAACGGGGACGGCTGGTACGACAAGGTCTTCGCCGACTTCACGAAGCGGACCGGTATCAAGGTCGCGTACGTGGAGGGGGGTTCGGGCGAGATGGTGCAGCGTGTCGTCCGCGAGAGGAGCAATCCGCAGGCCGATGTCCTCGTCACGCTGCCGCCGTTCATCCAACAGGCGGACGGCAAGGGCCTGTTGCAGACGTACGCGCCGCAGGGCTCGGGCACCGCGACCAGGGCGGCCGACGGGACCTGGACGTCCGTCGTCGACAACTACTTCGGGTTCGTCTACGACAAGAAGGAGTTGAAGCAGCCGCCCACGACGTGGCAGGAGCTTCTCGACGGGAAGTACAGGAACAAGCTCCAGTACTCCACCCCCGGTGTCGCCGGTGACGGAACCGCCGTGCTGATCAAGGCGATGCACGACTTCGGCGGGGAGAAGCCCGCCCTGGACTTCCTCGGCAGGCTCCAGGCCAACAACGTCGGCCCCTCCGCCTCCACCGGCAAGCTCGCGCCCAAGGTCGACAAGGGTGAACTCCTCGTCGCGAACGGGGATGTGCAGATGAACTACGCGCAGGCGAAGACGATGCCGAACCTGGGGATCTGGTTCCCGGCGCCGCGGGGCGGGAGGCCGACCACCTTCGCCCTCCCCTACGCGGCCGGCCTCGTCACCAAGGCCCCGCACTCCGCCAACGGCAGGAAGCTCCTCGACTTCCTGCTGAGCCGCGAGGCCCAGCAGGAAGTCAGCTCGGTCGGCGGCGGGTTCAGCGCCCGCAAGGACGTGAAGGCCACGGACGCCGACGCCGCGGCGCTGGCGAAGCTGATGGCAGGGGTCGAGGTCTTCACCCCGGACTGGGACGACGTCGCCGCGAACCTGTCGGCGTACGTGGAGAACTGGAAGTCGGCGACAGGGAGTTGAGGAGCCCCGCCGGGGGGGCTGAAACCGGCGGGGGCCTGAAAAAAAAGGGGAGTCAGCCGGCGCAGCACCCGTCCCGGTGCAGGATCTCCCCCACGGCGAGCCAGTCCGTCCCCGCGTGCAGGGTCGTCCGGTCCGTCTCGTCGAGCAGGTCCGCCGGGCGGTGGACGGTGCCGTCGCGCATCGTCCACGCCGTGCGGACCAGGTCGCCGAAGTCGGTGAACGGGTCGCCGTCGACGGCGGTGAGGTCGGCGAGCTTGCCCGGCTCGACGGTCCCGAGGTCGTCGGCGACCCCGAACACGCGCGCCGGGACGGACGTCGCGCTGGTCAGCGCCTGGACCGGCGTGAAGCCGCCGTACCGGTGCAGGGCGCGCAGCGACAGGTGGACGTGCAGGCCGACCGGGTTGAGCGGGGCGTCCGTGCCGAGCGCGAGGGTGCCGCCCTCTTCCACAACCTCGCGGTAGATCCCCATCTCGATGGCCAGGCCCCGGAGTTGGTCCGGCGTGGGCGCGGTGCCGGCCGCGTTGCGGACGGTGGCGACGTCCCAGGGCGGCATCAGGTTCGTGACCCTCGGGTCCTGGGCGAGTCCGGGATCGACCCCCAGGACGTACAGCGCGGCGAACGGGGTGACGACCAGCGCGAACTCGCCGCTCCGGTAGATCTCGTGGACGTCCTGGTAGGAGTGGCCGGTCGGGGACAGCGCCCGGCTGAACTCCTGGCGCTGGGTGGCGAGGAGGTGGGTCGTGAGGGTCTGGCCGGCCTGGCGGCCGGGGGTGAGCAGGTGGCTGCCCGCCGGGACGCCCAGCTCCCGTGCCGTGCGGGCGGCTTCGGCCATCGTGGCGGCGGGGGCGCGGACGTACGTCTTCACGAAGTCGTAGTCGAGGGCCCCGGCGCGTTCGAGGCTGCGGCGCACCCCGTCCCGCGTGCCGTGGGCGCGGCCCATGCTGTACGCGACGCGGCTGCCGTCGATCAGCTCGCCGGTCGTGAACAGGCGCGGGCCGTCCAGCGCGCCGCCGTCGACCGCCTCCTTCAACCGAGCCTGTTCGTAGGCGAATCCGCCGAGGGAAGCGGTGCTGGTGATGCCGTAGGCGAGGTTCAGGCGGGTCTGACGGCCGCCGTAGATGTTCTGGTAGGTGTGCGTGTGGGCGTCCCACAGGCCCGGCAGGACCGTCTGCCGGGACGCGTCGACGGGCCGTTCCCCGGGGCGGGCCGCGCGGTGGGGTTCGACGGAGGTGATGCGGTTGCCTTCGATGACGATGTCGACGTCCTCGCGGACGCGTTCCCCGGTGCCGTCCCAGAGGCGTCCCGCGTGGACGCGGACGACGTCCGTGCGGGGCGGGAGGCGGCGGGCGGTGCGCAGCGGGACGGGGACGGTCCGGGTTCCGGTGCCGTCCACGGCGGTCAGCTTCAGTGCGGCGCCCGAGAGGTGGAGCAGCCGTCGGGAGTCGCCGGACCAGGAGGGGTGGTCGGCCGGGTCGTCGGTGAGGCGGCGCGGTTCGCCGTCGGGTGTGCCGTCCGGCCGTACCGGCAGCACCCACAGCGCGGACTCCGCGATGTATGCGAGGTGCGTGCCGTCGGGTGACCAGACGGGGCCGCTGTCGTAGCGGTCGGCGAGGGAGGCGTGCGGGCGCGGCAGGTAGGTGCGGGAGGTGCCGTCGCGGGTGTCGACGATCCGGATGACGTTGTAGCCCTCGCGGAAGCGCTGGTTGAGCCGGTTGCGGTCGCACAGCGCGAGATAGCGGCCGTCGGGCGACCAGCTCGGCCTGCCGGGCAGGCCGTTCGCGCCCAGCGGCGCGGCGAGCAGCTTCTCGGTGCCGTCGGCGAGGTCCACGACGATCAGGTTGCCGGTGATGTCGTGGCAGGCGAGCCGTGAACGGTCCGGTGCGAGCGCGGGGTTGACCCGGCCGCCCAAGGCGAGGACCGTGTCCGTGCCGTCGGCGAGGTCGAAGCGGTGGACGGCGGCGAGGCCGTCGCGGTCGTGGACGTAGACGAGGCTGCGGCCGTCGCGGCTCCAGGACGGCATCTGGAGGTAGTGTGCGGGGTCGGATTCGACGAGTCTGCGCGGCTGTCCGCCGATCGGCAGGTGCCACAGGGCGCCCAGCGCGCAGAACGCGACCGAGCGGCCGTCGGGCGCGAGCACGGGGAAGTGCACGCCGCGTACGGCGCGTCGGCGGGTGGAGTCGAAGTCGCGCGGCTTGCCGGGGCGGGGTGTGCGGGTCACCCGGGTGCGCGCGGTGAACGGCACGAGGGTCCTCGTGGCGCCCGTGCGCCGGACGACCTTGCCGTCCGCGAAGTAGAGGAGCTGTCCGTCGGCCGTCCAGCTCGGCGGCTGCGGTGACACGTCCTCGTCCCCGGAGACGACCGTGCCGTCCACGACGAGCTGGGCGCTCGCCGAGTAGGCGGCGACGGTCGGCGCGCTCAGCCACACGTACGCGAGCCGTCCGTCCCGTGCGACGGCGGGCCCGAGGAGGCTGCCGCTGTCGACGGTCCGCACGACAGCGGCGTCGCCGCCCGTGGCCGGGACCGAGGCGATGGTGCGGGCGACGCCCTTCTCGGCGCGGACGAACAGGATGCGGTCGCCGTCGGGGTGCCACACCGGGTCGTAGTCCTCGGCGTCCGGTGTGGACGTCAGCCGGGTGAGGCGGCCGGTGGCGACCTCGGCCGTCCAGATGTCGTACGAGCCGCCGGTGACGTCGCTGCTCGCGCGCTCGGAGGAGAAGGCGAGGTGTCGGCCGTCCGGGGACCAGCTGACACCCCGGTCGTCCCAGGGTCCCGAGGTGAGCTGTCTGAGCCCGGAGCCGTCGGGGGCCATGGTCCACAGGTGGAAGCCGCCGCCCCGGTAGGCGCAGAAGGCGACCGTCGTGCCGTCCGGTGACCAGGTCGGGCGGGTGGGCTCCAGGGTGACGTCGGTCAGCGCCGTGGCCGTGCCGCCGGTGCCCGGGAGGGACCACAGGACGCCCTGGACCTCGATGATCAGGCGTGTTCCGTCGGGGGAGGCGGTCACGCCCGCGTTGGTGCCGGACGTGAACGACAGCGTTCTCCCGGGGGCGCTCGCCTCCGCGTCGGCGGGAGTGGCCAGGAGCAGCGCGGCCCCTGCTCCGGCGCCCGCTCCGAGGAAACCTCTGCGGCTGATGTCGTACGCGCGTCCGTCCATGCGGGTGTCCCCTTTGTGACCGTACCGGCGTAAAAGTCATGGGCATGTCAGCGTTAGGCAGACAGTCATGAGATCAGACGGACGACGGAAAGCGCACCCACGCGTGCGCCGTATGGCCGGAAAGCCACCCCTGGGACACTCCCGGCGCCACGCGCCCCCTCCTCACCCCGCGCGCCGGCGCCGAGGTCCTCCGCCCCTCCCGCCGAGCGGCAGCAGCGAGCCGAGCGTGGCCCCGCTGTTCCACGCCCCGAACAGCTCCCGGTTGAGGGCGACGATGCCGTGCCGCACCGCCAAGTCCCGCGCCGGCTCGCTGAATTCGCAGGTCGCCACGAACAGGGCGACGTCCGCGCGGTGTTCGGCGAACGCCATCCCGACGAACTTCTGCACATCCCCGCTGGGCACCTTGCGGTGCGGCGCGTAGTGCTTGACCTGGACGACGAGTCGCCGCCCGTCGGGCAGCACCCCGACGACGTCCGCCGCGAGGTCGCCCGCGCCGCCGACCACGCGCACGCCGGTACAGCCGTCGCGCCGGCACAGCTCGGCGACGTACCGCTCGAAGTCCTGCCAGGTCAGGGCGTCGACGGCGGCCATGGACCGCTCCAGGGCGATCCGGTGTTCGTGGCGCCGCCAGGCGAGGTCGCCGAGGCGGGCGCGCCGGTGCGCGGCCCACAGGAACCATCCGGCGCCGCCGGCCGCCGCGAGCCCCCCGAGCGCCGCCAGCAGCCAGGGCCACCGCCACGCCAGGAACCCGACGACGGCGGCTGCCCAGAGCCCCGCCCGCCGCCGCTGCCGTACCTTCTGCCGACGCCCGCTCCGCCCGGCCATCCGCCCCCCGCTCCGCCGCACTGCCCGTCAGTGTGGAAGGGGGCCCGGGGGCGCGCCAAGGAGGGCTTCTCGGCCAGGGGCCCCACGGGTACCCTTCCGTGCGGTTTTCCTCACCTCCGAGGGGACACCCGGTCCGCGGGGGCCGCTGTGTCAAGATCGAGTGAGCGTGTCCGCCGCTGGACCGGGAGGTGATGGGGGTGGCCGAGGACGACTGGAACGCCGAGGAGGAACTCGACGTCGAGCGGGCCCGGGTCACGAGCGAACTCATCGCCGGGGTGCGGGGGTTGCCCGCGTCGGAGGTGCCGGAGGCGCTGTGCCGGGCGTGCGTGTCGCTGCTGCCGGTGGCCTCGGGGCTGTCGGTGTCGGTGCTCGGCGACAGCACGGACATGGGGGTCGTGCTGTGCGCGAGCGACTCGGTCGCGGCGCGGCTCGCGGAGATCCAGTACACGCTCGGCGAGGGCCCCGGCATGGAGGCGGTGCGGCTGCGGGCACCCGTCTTCGCGACCGACCTGACGCGGCCCCCGGCCACCCGGCGCTGGCCGCTGTTCTCCGTGCAGGCCGCGAAGGCGGGCGCGGAGGCCGCGTTCTCGCTGCCACTGGCGGGCGGCGCGGGCGCGCTCGGCACCCTCGACCTGTACCGGGAGACGTCCGGTTCGCTCAGCGACGACCACATCCGTACGGCCCTGCTGGTCGCCGACGCGGTCGCGCTCGCCGTCATCGCCCTGGACCACGCTTCTGCGCGCCGGGAAGGAGTCGTAACGTGGCTGGCGGCAGCGGAGGCGGACCGCGAGGAGGTGCACCAGGCGACCGGGATGATGATGGTACGGCTGGGCGTGAACGCCGAGGAGGCGCTCCTGCGCCTGCGGGCCCGGGCGTTCGCCGAGGGCCGCACCACCACCGAGATCGCCCGGGGCGTCATCGACGGCACGCTGGATCTTCGCGATGACTGAGACCGACCGCCAGGAGGCACGATGAACCGCGAGCGACAGCTGGCTCAGGCTTTCGTGTCTCTCTCGGACACCTATACCGCCGAGTTCGACCCCCTGCACCTCTTCCACCAGCTGGTGGACGTCTGCCGCGACCTGCTGGACGTGGACGCGGCGGCCGTCATGATCGCCGACGCGCGCGGGGGGCTGAGGACGATGGCGACGACGGACGACGCCGTCGCCTTCACCGACCTGCTGTACTTACAGAACGGCCACGGCCCGTGCGTGGAGTGCTACCGCACCGGTGAGCCGGTCGTCGTCCCGGACGTCGCCGCCATGCGGGAGCAGTGGCCGAAGGTCGCCGGGGCCATGGCCGACGCCGGGTACGTCTCCTTCCACGCGGTCCCGATGCGGCTGCACGAACGGTCGCTGGGCGCCCTCACCCTCGTACGCGCCGCCCCGGGGCGCCTCCGCGAGGACGACGCGCTGCTCGCCCAGGCCCTCGCCGATCTCGCGACGCTGGCGCTCATGCACTGGTACGCCGAGCCGGGGCGCCCCGACGACGTCGTGACCCGGGTCCAGAGCGTCATCGCCGCGAAGGCCACGCTGGAGATCGCCAAGGGGATGGTCGCGGAGTACGCGGGCACGACGATCCGCGAGGCGGCCCGGCTCCTGGCCGCCTACGCCGACCGGCACCGGGTGCGGCTGACGGAGACGGCGCAGGCGCTGGTCGAGCGGAGCATGGAGCTGTCGACGGTGCTGGAGGAGCAGCCTCAGGGGTGAGGCGGCGGGGTCAGAGCGTCCCGCCGCCGTACCCGTTGCCGTCGTACCCGTCGGGCCCGTCGTCCAGGAGGTCGCGGACTCCTCGGGGCGTCAGGGTCACCTCTTCCGGGGTGCCCGCGTCGATGACCAGCATGGGGCCCTCGGCGGGCCGCTCGTGGGCGAGGGCGCCGAGGAGGATGCGGCGGTGCTGGGTGGCCTGGGGGAAGGCGTGGGTCAGGCGGTCCTGGGAGGTGAAGACCGGGACGAGTTCGGTGCCGTCGGGCTGTTCGTAGACGGGGACGGCGACCGTGACGGGCGGCTGTTCGCCGGGCGGGTCGCCGACGGGGACGAGGATCTCGCTCGCGGCGAGCGTGCGCAGTTCGGCCCGGTCCGCGTCGCCCGTGACGACCGCCCTCAGGGCGAGGCGGACGGCGGAGTCGGCGCCGTTGGGAAAGTGGTCGGTCACGGGGATCCACTCCGATTCGTGTCTGGGGGGTGCGTCGTCCCCGGGTGCCCTGGCCGGTGTCTCCCATGCCCGTGGCCGCCGCCGGGTTTGAAGGGCGCGCGGCGGGAGACCCGGCACGCGTACGCGCACCCTCCGGAGCTAAGGACCATGACGATTCCCCGGCCGCCCGGCCAGCCCGACCCGACCCGTCCGGACCCGCTGCCGCCCCGCCCTGTCCCGGGGCCGGTCCCCTCTCCCCCGCCGCAGCCTCCGATGCCGGGACCCGAGCCGCTCCCACGCCCCGAGCCGACACCGGAACCCGAGCCGGAACCCGCCCCGGCGGGGGTCTCGGCGGCTCAACTCCCTTACCCGCCAAGGGAGTACGGGTATCGCCCCATGTGAGAATCCGGTAAGTCCCTTCCTATGCCTGTGTTCGGACAATGCCGACGGCATCTCCTCAACTGCTTCACACAGGCTGCGCACGGCCTGTCGAAAGGCTCGCTAGCGTTCTCGCCGTTCGGCCCCCCGTGCGAACGGAAACCTTGCCACGGCGCAACGAGCCGGTGGCGCAGTCGAGTCAGGAAGGCCACGGATGGACTACTGCTCCACGTGCCGTCGTCATCTCAACGGTGCCCTGGTGTGCCCCGGGTGCGGTGCCTACGCCCCGGACATCGCCCCGCTCCCCGGCGGAGCGCCCGCACCGATCGCGTCGAGCACGGCGGCACAGGTCCAGCACGCCTTCCCCGCCGAACCCCCGCACGACACCTCGTACGACGCCGGCCCAGCCGAGTCCGCCCACGACGCCGACGTCCCGTACAACGCCGCCGCCACCCCCGACGGGCGTGCCGCGCGCCGCCGTCAGCGGGAGCGGTGGCGCAAGACCCAGCGCCGGGCCCTGGTCGCCACGGCGGTCGCCCTGGTCGGCGGAGGTCTCACGGTCGCCTCGATGAACCGGCAGACCCCGGCCCGCACGCAGGCCGCGTCCGCGCCGGACCGGGAGACGATGGGGATCGCCGAGGAGGAGATCACCCAGTCCACGCCGGGTACGACGGCGTCCGACGCGCAGCGGGCCACGCCCGGTACGGCACCCGGCCGCTCCTCGGCGGCGCGCGGTACGGCCGAGGGCTCGGGGGCCACGGGTTCCGGGCACTCCGCGCCGGACGTCCGCACGCCGGACGCGGTGCGCGAGCGGTCCGCCGCGCAGCCGCAGGGCGCCCCGGCGAACCGGCAGCAGGCCGCGCCCTCGTCGCCGACGCCTTCCACCGGCTCGCAGGGCACCGCCACGACGCCGGGCACCTCGGGCGCGGCGACCGCGCCGACGCCCGCGCCGTCGCCGTCCGGGGGCGGCACGTCCGGGTCGGGCACCTCGGGGTCGGGGTCTGCCGGGTCGGGCGCCTCGGGATCGGGGGCTTCGGCGGGTTCCGGGTCGTCGGGCTCGGGCACCTCCGGATCGGGGACCTCCGGATCGGGAACGGCCGGATCGGGGACCGCGTCGGACGCCACCGACCCCGCCGGGCTCTGCCTGCTCGGGCTGGTCTGCATCAAGTGACCGCAGCCTGACGGCCACCAGGCCGACGATCACCTGTTGGCGGGCCCTGCACTCAGCAGGGCCCGCCTACGCTTGCGCCTCCCGCGTGACCCTCCGGCCGCCCTACTCGGCGCCGCCGTTTTCCCAGCCAAGCGAGGCCGCCACCCAGCGCGAGCCCCACCAACCCCGCACCCGTCAACTCGCCGGTGCCAGAAGCTGCGTGGCCGCCAGCCGCGCATACAGCCGGTCCCCGGCGAGCAGTTCCTCGTGTGTCCCCACCGCCCGCACCCGCCCCGCCTCCATCACGACGATCCGGTCCGCGCGGATGACCGTCGACAGCCGATGGGCGACCACCAGGACCGTCGTCTCGCGAGCCGTCTCCTCCACCAGGTCCCGCAGGGCGAGTTCGTTGACGGCGTCGAGCTGGGACGTCGCCTCGTCCATGAGGAGCAGCCGGGGCCTGCGCAGCAGCGCCCGTGCGATGGCGACGCGTTGGCGCTCGCCGCCGGAGAGGGTCGAACCCCGGTGTCCCACGGGCGTGTCGAGGCCGTCCGGCAGCCGGTCGACGAGTCCGGTGAGCCGCGTGCGGGCCAGGACGTCCCGCAGGTCGTCGTCGGTCGCGTCGGGCGCGGCGAACAGGAGGTTCTCCCGCAGGGTGCCGGCGAGGACGGGCGCGTCCTGTTCGACGTACCCGAGGGTGGAGCGCAGGTGGGGCAGGGACCAGTCCCGTACGTCGGTGCCGTCGACGAGGACGCGGCCGGAGTCCGCCTCGTAGAACCGTTCCAGCAGCGCGAACACCGTCGACTTGCCGGCGCCGGAGGGGCCGACGAAGGCGGTGAGGCCGGTGGCCGGGACGTCGAAGGCGACCCGGTCGTGGACCGGCGGCAGGCCGGGCCCGTACCGGAAGGAGACGTCCTCGAAGCGGACCGGCGCGGCCGACGTCTCGGTGGGCGGGGTGTTCGCCAGGGACTCGCCGGGTTCGACGGCGAGGCGTTCGGCCTGCGTGATCCGGGAGATCGCGGCGGCCCCCTCCTGGTACTGGGTGACGGCGTCGACCAGCCGGGACACCGGGTCGATCAGGTAGAAGAGGTACAGCAGGAACGCCATCAGCGTCGACACGGGGATCGCGCCGGACGCGACCCGCAGCCCGCCGACGCCGAGCACCGCGAGGAACGACAGCTGTACGGCGAGCCCGACCGAGGCGTCCGCCGCGGACGACCACTTCGCGGTGCGGACGCCGTGCTGCCAGGCCCGCCGTACGGCCGTCTCCGCGCGGGCGGTCTCGCGCTCCTCGGCGCCGGACGCCTTGATGGTGCGGTACGCGCCGAAGGCCCGCTCCAGGACGGTGGAGATCTCCCCCACCGACTCCTGGGCGCGTTCGGTGGCCCGCGCGATCCTCGGCATGACCAGGGCGACGGCGCCGCCGATCACCGCGAGCACGCCGAGGGTCACGCCCAGCAGGACGGCGTCGAGGGCCGCCATCAGGGCGAGCGCGGCGACGAACGCGACGGAGCCGGTGGCCGCCGAGACGACCGCGTGCGTGGTGACGGCCCGCAGCAGCGTCGTGTCGGAGGTGACCCGGGACATGAGGTCGCCCGGCGGGACGCGTTCCACCTCGACGAGGCGCAGCCGCAGCAGCCGTCCGACGAGGGAGCGGCGTGCCGCGAGGACGACCGACTCGGCCGTCCGCTCCAGGACGTATCCGCCGAGCGCCTCGGCAGCCGTGCCGAGCAGGACGAGCGCGGTCAGCGCGGCCAGGATCGCGGCGACGCTCTCGCCCGCCGACAGCCGGTCGAGGAGCGCCTTGGTGGCGAGGGGCTGCGCGAGCCCGCCCGCCGCGCCGAGCAGCGCGAGGAGCAGGCCGAGTGCGACGGCCCACCGGTGCGGGCGTACGTACGCGCGCAGCGCCTTGAAGGTCTCCCGTGCGGGCGGTTTCTCCGCCGTGGCCTCGGGTCCGACGCCGCTCATCCGTCTGCTCCTCGCTCTTTCGGTCCGACCCTCCCATCTCAGCGTGTCGTGGGCCGTCGATCATCCCCCGGCCAGGGGGAACACCCCCGCCGACCGGTGGGGAGGGGCGGTCAGAGCGCGGTGAACGTCCAGAGCAGGTTGGTGCTGGTGCCGTACGTCCACTGCTTGGTGGCCGAGCCGGAGGGGACCGCGCCGCCGCCGTCGAGGACGAGGCCGGTGGCGCGGTTGGCGATGGAGTGGCGGCCGTCGCCCCGGTGGACGATCTTCCACTGCTGGGTGGCGGAGCCGTTCCAGGCCGACTGCCGGGCGGCCGAGCCGTCGGCGGTGGCGCCCCCGCCGTCGACGACCATGCCGTTGGTGCGGTTGACCAGCTTGTACCAGCCGTCCTCGGCCTCGACGACCTGCCACTGGAGGTTCGGGCTGCCGTCCCACGTCCACTGCTTGAGCCCGGTCCCCGGGGCGACGTCGCCGCCGCTGTCGAGGGCGAGTCCGCTGGTGACGTTGGTGATCCTGAGGTACGCCGACGGGACGAACCGGACCTTCAGGGAGCCGGCGCGCAGGCCGGAGGTGTCGGTGGTGACGGTCCGGGCGGCTCCCGTGAAGTCGTCCCCGGCGTAGCCGGTCAGCTGGAAGCCGGGGGCCAGGCGTACGGAGGTGAGGTCGCCGGGGCGCAGCCCGGCCGCCGTCAGGGCCTGCGCCGGGTAGTCGCCGACGGGCAGGGCGGCGGCGGCCCGGCCCTGGTGGGCGACGGCGCCGGAGAGCGGGCGCAGGGCGGGGATCGGGCCGGAGAAGGTGAGCTTGAGGACGTAGGCGCCCGCGCTGTAGGGGGCGGTGGCGGGCAGGGTGACCCGCAGTCCTGCGGGGCCCTGCGCCGGGGCGGGCAGGTCGAGGTAGGTTCCGGCGTCGGTGCCGAGGAGCTGGGTGGAGGCCAGCGTCGAGAGGTCGATGCGGTCGGCGCCGAGTGTGGTGATCGTGAGGGAGTCGCCGGGCCAGCCGAGGACGGTCGCGTACAGGACGCGGCTCGCCTTGTCGCGGGTGAAGCGGATGTCCTGGGGGGTTCCGGCGTGCGGCCGGGTGAAGGAGCCGCCGCCCATCTTGGTGGGGCCCTCGCCGTACGCGGTCCACGCGCGGGTCGCGTACACGGACTCGCCGAAGCGGCGCAGGTGGTCGCCGATGCCGAGCAGGATGTCCCGCTGGGCCTGCGGGATCGTGCCGTCGGCCAGGGGCGCGATGTTCAGCAGGACGTTGCCGTTCTTGCTGACCCGGTCGAGGAAGGAGTGGAGCATCTCCTGGACGGTGTAGTAGCCGATGCCTTCGGTGTAGCACCAGCTGCTGCTGGAGATGCTGTCGTCGGTGAGCCAGTAGGGGGCGGTGAGGTCGGCGGGGCCGCCGCGTTCGAAGTCGAAGACCTCGCCCTTGCCGTTCATGCCGTCCTTGTAGGTGGCGACGACCTCCTGGCCCCGGCTCTCGGCCTGGTTGTAGTAGTAGGCGAGGAAGTTGAGGCGCTGGGTCTCGTCGACGGCCGTCAGGTTGAAGTCCTGCCAGAGGATGTCCGGGTGGGACCGGTCGACGACCTCCTTGAGCTTGTCGAACCAGAGCTGGTTCTCGGCGGCAGGTCCCAGCTGGCCGTAGAACTTGCGGAGACCGGCGTCGCTCTGCGGGGGGACGTTCTCGTAGTAGCCGGTGAAGTTGTAGGCGTGGTGCATCGCGACCAGGAGCTTGAGGCCCTGGGCGCGTACGGCGTCCGAGAAGATCCGCAGGAGGTCGAGGCCGGGGCCCCGGTCCACCGAGTTCCATTCGTTGACCTGGCTCTCCCACATGGAGAACCCGTCGTGGTGCTCGGCGACCGGCCCGGCGAAGCGGGCGCCCGCGTCGGCGAAGAGCCGCGCCCACTCCGCGGGGTCGAATTTCCCGCCCGCCGAGGTGAGTCTCGGCGCGAACTGCACGGGCCGGCCCGCCGCGTCGTGGTCGCCGGTGACGAAGTGGTGGTAGGGCCAGGCCGCGGGTTCGCCGTAGGTGGCGACGTGGTGGAGGTTGGCGCGGCTGCCGGTCTCGTACATGTTGCGCGGGTACCACTCGTTGTCGTACGCGGGGACGCTGAAGGCGCCCCAGTGGAAGTAGATCCCGAACTTCGCGTCCCGGAACCACTCCGGGGCCGCCGGGTGGCGGTCGACCGAGTCCCAGTCGGGGGTGTACCGCCTCGGCGCGGCCTGCGCGGTGCCGGGAGCGAACACTCCGCCCGCCACCGCGGCGGCGGCCACGCCCGTGGAACCGGCCAGGAAGCGGCGCCTGTTGAACGAGTTCGACATGTGTACATCCCTGTTCCTGGGGTCTGTTACGCACGAAGGTCGGTCCTGGGGCGGGGGCGTGTCAACGGGTGTGAAGGGATGAATCACTGTTACCAGGTGGCGAGTTGGCGGCTTTTCTCAGGTTTTCGGCCATCATGGAACGTGGCAGACATCGCATGTTTGACGGCACTATCATCGGGCGAGCGGATCAACGGGAGGGAAGCGGCATGTCGCTGACGGACAGGGCCATCGCGCAGATCCGCGAGCTGATCCGGACGGGCGCGCTGCCCCCCGGTTCGAAGCTCCCGCCGGAACCCGACCTCGCCGCACAGCTCGGCCTCTCCCGCAACCTCGCCCGCGAGGCCGTCAAGGCGCTGGCCGTGGCCCGGGTCCTGGAGGTCCGCCGGGGCGACGGCACGTACGTCACCAGCCTCCAGCCGAGCCTTCTCCTGGAGGGTCTCGGCGGTGCGGTCGAGCTGCTCCAGGGCGACTCGGCGGCCCTGAAGGACTTCATGGAGGTACGCCGCCTCCTGGAGCCGGCGGCGACCGCGCTCGCGGCGACCCGTATCTCGGATCCGCAGCTCGCCGAGGTGAAGCGGCACCTGGAGGCGATGCGGGAGGCCCGCGACGACGTCGAGCAGCTCAACGCGCACGACGCGGCCTTCCACCGCGCGGTCGTCACCGCCACCGGCAACGACACGCTCCTCACGCTCCTGGAGGGCATCTCCGGCCGCACCCTGCGCGCCCGCATCTGGCGCGGCCTGGTCGACGACCGGGCCTCGGGCCGCACCCTCGCCGAGCACGAGGCGATCTACGCCGCGCTGGCCACCCGCGACGCCGGGCTCAGCCAGGCCGCCGCGCTGCTGCACGTGAGCAACACCGAGCAGTGGCTGAGGGAACATCTGCGCGCGCACGCCTGAGGTCGAAAAACAAGCCGAGGCCCCGGGGGGGGCGAATTCCGTTCGACTTCCGTTCGACGGGGTGACAGGGGCAGCGGGGGCCCCTATAGTCCCGACCAACACGCCATGGGAGCGCTCCCACCAGGTGCGGAGGCGGGGGTTCCCAGGACCGGCGTCCCCGATTCCGGCCGTACCTCCGAAAGAGGCCCGCATGCGACCGTCCCCGCACTTCCCCCACTCCCTGCTCGGCGTCCTGGTGACCGCGCTGGCCACCGTCGCCGCGCTGTTCACCGTGACCCCGCCGGCGCAGGCCGACACCGTGCTGTGCGACCAGTTCGCGAGCACCACGATCCAGGGGCGCTACGTCGTCCAGAACAACCGGTGGGGCACGTCCCAGACGCAGTGCGTCACCTCCACCGACTCCGGGTTCCGGGTGACCCGGGCCGACGGCTCGGTGCCGACGAACGGGGCGCCGAAGTCGTACCCGTCCGTCTTCAACGGCTGCCACTACACGAACTGTTCGCCCGGGACCAACCTGCCCGCGCAGTTGTCCGGGATCTCCAGCGCGCCGAGCAGCATCTCGTACGGGTTCGTGTCGGACGCCGTCTACAACGCGTCGTACGACATCTGGCTCGACCCGACGCCCCGCAAGGACGGGGTGAACCGGACGGAGATCATGATCTGGTTCAACCGGGTCGGGTCGATCCAGCCGATCGGGTCGCCGGTCGGCAACGTGACGGTGGGCGGCCGGAGCTGGCAGATGTGGCAGGGCGGCAACGGCACGAACGACGTGCTGTCGTTCGTCGCGCCGTCGGCCATCGGCAGCTGGAGCTTCGACGTCATGGACTTCGTACGGCAGACGGTCGCGCGCGGACTGGCCCAGAACAACTGGTACCTGACGAGCGTCCAGGCCGGGTTCGAGCCGTGGCAGAACGGGACGGGTCTCGCCGTCAACTCCTTCTCGTCCAGCGTGAACACGGGCACCGGGCCGGGCAATCCCGGTGGCGGTACGGCCTGTTCGGTGACGTACGCGACGAACGTGTGGGCGGGCGGGTTCACCGCCAACGTGACCGTGGGCAACACGGGTTCGGCGCCGGTCAGCGACTGGCGGCTGGCGTTCGCGCTGCCGTCGGGGCAGCAGATCACCAGTGCGTGGAACGCGTCCGTGTCGCCGTCCTCGGGGCAGGTGACGGCGGCGCCGGTCGCGCACAACGCGAGCATCGCGCCGGGCGGCACGCAGTCGTTCGGGTTCCAGGGCACCTACAGCGGGGCGTTCACGGCGCCTTCCGGGTTCAGCCTGAACGGGACCGCCTGCGCGTCCGCGTGACCTGACGGGTGGCGCCCGGGTGATGTTGTGAGAAATCTGTGCGTCGTCGGAACCGAACGGTGGATCTTGTGCCTCTTGTGGGGTGTCTCCCCACCGCCGATCATCACCGACGAGACAAGGAACCACGTTGTCGCACGCACGACGGCTCATCACCGGCGCCACCCTGATCGCCGCTCTCACCACCGGGGTCCTGCCCGCCACCAGCGCGTACGCCGCGCCGGCCCCGACCGTTCCCACCGCCGACATGGAGGGCGTGGAGACCGCCCTCAAGGCGGCCATGGCCCAGGGCGCGCCCGGCGCGATGGCCCGCTACGTCGGCCCGTACGGCGCGCAGGTGCGCACCGTCGGCGTCCGTGACCGGGAGACCGGCGCGCCCATGGACATCCACGCGCGCTTCCGCATCGGCAGTGTCAGCAAGACGTTCTCCAGCGTGGTCCTCCTCCAGCTCGTCCAGGAGGGCAGGCTGACGCTGGACGCGCCGGTCAACCAGTACCTCCCCGGCCTGCTGCCGGACGACCGGATCACCGTGCGCCACCTGCTGACGCACCGCAGCGGTCTCGCGGACTACACGGACGACATGTTCGAGCACACCGTCCCGGGCTTCGAGTCGGTCCGCAACCGGGTGTTCGGCTACCAGGAGCTGCTGAACCTGTCGCTGGCCCTGCCCCGGACCACGGAGCCGGGGGTGTCCTACCGGTACTCCAACACGAACTTCGTGGTCGTGGGAATGCTCATCGAGAAGCTGACGGGGACGCCGGTCGCCGAGCAGTACGAGCACCGGATCTTCCAGCCGCTGGGGCTGCGCGACACTCTGTACGTCCACCCCGCGACGAAGATCCCCGGCTTCCACGTGCGCGGGTACCTGCACCCGGACGAGGCGGGCGCGCCGCTGGTCGACTCGACGGAGCAGACGGTGTCGTGGGCGCAGTCCGCCGGGGCGGTCATCTCCAGCCCGGCCGACCTGAACACGTTCACGACGGCGCTGATGCGGGGCCGGCTGCTGTCGCCCGCGATGCTGGAGGCGATGCGGACGGTCACGCCGACCGACACGACCAACACGCGCTTCTACGGGCTGGGTCTGCGGCGGTACGACCTGACCTGCGGGGTGCAGGTGTTCGGGCACACCGGGACCGTGCAGGGGTTCTACACGTACACGTTCGCGACGAAGGACGGGAAGCGGGCGCTGTCGGCGATGGCGAACACGTCGAACAAGGGGTCCGCGAACACGGCGCTGGGCGGGACGCTGGAGGCAGCGTTCTGCGGGAAGAAGACGCCGGCGAAGTTCAAGGCGGCTGATGTGGACATCGCAGAGCAGCGCTGAGTCCTGGCGGGGCCCCGCTTCCGGTCTTCGGGCCGGGGCGGGGCCTTTGCCGTTCCCGTCTTCGGGCCGGGGCGGGGCCCTTGCCGTTCCTGGGCGCCCCTTGGCCACGACCGTTAATTATTATTTAATACCGCGCGTGCTTCCCACCGACTTCACCGCCCGCCTGGCCCGTGACCGCCTCGCCGCGATCGTGCGCGGCCGTTCCGCCGACGCCGCGCTGCGTACCGTCCTCACCCTCGTCGAGGAGGGCATCGGCCTCGTCGAGGTCTCCCTCAACACCGCGGACGCGTACGAGGTGATCGCGCGGGCCGTCCGGGCGGCGGGCGGCGACGCCCTGATCGGCGCGGGCACCGTCGTCACCCGGGACCAGCTGCTGCGTGCCCGGGACGCGGGCGCGTCCTGGATCGTCACGCCGGTCCTGAGCGAGGGCGTGCACGCCGCCGTGGAGGAGGAACTCCCCGTTCTCGCGGGCGCGTCGACGCCGACGGAGGCGTACGCCGCGATGGCGGCCGGGGCCAGTGCGGTGAAGCTGTTCCCCGCCTCGCTGGGCGGCCCGGCATATCTGCGAGCCCTCAAGGACCCGTTCCCCGACATGCCGGTCGTCCCGGTCGGCGGCGTCGACGCCGATTCCGTACCGGAGTGGTTCGCGGCCGGGGCCCTCGCGGTCGGGGTCGGCTCGCCCCTCGTCGGGGACGCGGCGCACGGCGGCGATCTCGATCAACTCCGGGCGCGTGTACGGCGGTTCCGCGAGGTGACGTCGTGAGCGCGGACGTCCTGACCTTCGGCGAGACGATGGTGTCGCTCCAGGCCGAGGGCGCGCTGACCGTGGGCGCCGCCGCCCGTACGTCGGTCGCCGGGGCCGAGTCGAACGTCGCCGTGGGGCTCGCCCGGCTCGGTCACCGCGTCTCCTGGGCGGGCCGGCTGGGCGCGGACGAACCGGCCCGGGTGATCCTGCGGGCGCTGCGCGGGGAGGGCGTCGACGTCCGGCACGCCACGACCGACCCGGAGGCGCCGACGGGGGCCATGCTGCGTGAGCGTCTCGTGGGCGACGTGAGCCGCGTGCACTACTGGCGTACCGGGTCCGCCGCGTCCCGGCAGCGGCCGGAGCACCTCGCCGCCGCGCTGGCGGACGGGGCGCGGCTGCTGCACGTCACCGGCATCACCTGCGCGATCGGGGCGGGCGACGCGGTGACGGCGGCCGTCGAACACGCCCGCGCGTACGGCTGGACCGTCGTCCTGGACGTCAACCACCGTGCGCGGCTGTGGAGCCGGGACGCGGCGGCCGAGTGCCTGCGCCGGCTGCGCGGGCAGGTCGACGTCCTGATCGCCTCGGACGACGAACTGCCCCTGGTCGCGGACGACATCGGCGAGCTGCTGGCCGGCGGGGTGCGGGAGGTGGTCGTCAAGCGGGGCGGCGACGGGGCCGACCTGTACCCGGCCGCCGGTGGCCGCCTGCACCAGCCCGCGCTCCCCGTACCGGTGGCGGACACCGTCGGGGCCGGGGACGCGTTCTGCGCGGGCTATCTCTCCGGGCTGCTGGACGGGCTGGCGCCGGGTGAGCGGCTACGTCGGGCGGCCGTCGTCGGGGCGTTCGCGGTGGCCTCGCGCGGAGACTGGGAAGGGCTGCCGCACCGGGACGAACTCGCCCTGCTGGACGTGCCGTCCGGCAGCGCGATCCGCTGAAGGGACGTGAGGGGATGGCGGCCTACTCGGGCCGAGGTGTGCACGGTCAGGTCGTCCACGCGCTGGGGGCGCGCATCGTGGGCGGCGCGATCGGGGTGGGCGAGACGCTCGACGTCGGCGCGCTCGGCGCCGAGCTGGACGTGAGCCAGACCGTGATGCGGGAGGCGTTGAAGGTGCTCGCCGGGAAGGGGCTGACCGACGCCCGGCAGAAGCGGGGCACGTTCGTCCGGGAGCGGGCGCACTGGAACCTCCTCGACGCCGACGTGATCCGCTGGCGCATGGACACGGGCGACGGCGACCGGCTGCTGCGCGACCTCACCGACGTCCGCGCGATCGTCGAGCCCGCCGCCGCACGCCGGGCGGCCCTGCACCGCACGGACGCCGACCTGGCCGCCCTCGACGCGGCGCTCGACGCGATGGGGCAGGCGCGGGGCGACGCCGCGGCCGAGGCGGACGCGGCGTTCCACCGCGCGCTCCTGACCGCCACCGGCAACGAGCTGCTCGCCCGGATGGACCTCCTCCTCGAACCCGGCCTGCGCGAACGCGACCGCATGGTCCACGCCCACACCGACGCCGACGACCCCGTCCCCAGCCACCGCGCGGTCCTCGACGCGATCCGCGACCAGTCCCCCACCCGCGCCGAATCCGCGATGCTGACCCTCCTCACGAAGGCCGCCGAGGACGCCAAGTCCGCCGCATCCACGCCCACTTCATGAGGCACCGACCCACATACGATCCCGGCATGAAGATCACCTACGCCTGGCGGGGCAGCTTCGACGACGCCGCCCTGAGCGCCCTGCACGCCGACGGCTTCGGCCACCCCGCCTCGGAGACCGCCTGGGCGGATCGCCTGGCCCGCCACAGCCTCGGCTGGGTCTGCGCCTACGCCGACAACACCCTCGTGGGCTTCGTCAACGTCGCCTGGGACGGCGCGGCCCACGCCTTCCTCCTGGACACCGTGGTCGCCCGCCACCACCGCAGGCAGGGCATCGGCGCCACCCTCGTCACCACCGCCACCCAGGAGGCCCGCGCCGCCGGCTGCACATGGCTGCACGCCGACTTCGAGGCACCCCTCCGCCCCTTCTACGACGCCTGCGGCTTCCGCACAACGGCCGCCGGTCTGCTCGCCCTCTGATGCCGGTGCCGGTCGGATCCGGACGCCCATCGGCGGGAACAGGCCGTTTACCGGCCTCCGTCCAGGCGGCCAACTACTCCCGTGCGCACCGGAGTTACGCTGGACAACGCTCAACAGGATGACACGTCACCTTTCGGTGCCGATCGCAGGAGGAGCACGTGCGCACAGGATTCTCACTCCCCCAGTTCGCCACGATGGACCGGCAGTTCGACCAGGTGGCCCGGTTCGCCCGGGAGGCCGAGGCGCTCGGCGCCGGGAGTCTGTGGGTCGGTGACCGGGTGCTCGCGGCGGTCGACCCGGTCGTCGGCTACGGCGGCACCGGCGACACGATCCCGCCGGAGATGAACTCCGCGCTGGACCCGTTCGTCGCCCTGTCCGTGGCCGCCGCGGTCACCGAGGACGCGCTGCTCGGCACCTCCACCCTGATCGCCCCCTGGTACCCGCCCCTCCTGCTGGCCCGTTCGCTGAGCGGCATCGACGTGGTGAGCCGGGGCCGCCTGATCGCCGGGATCGGCACGGGCTGGTCCCCGGACGAGTACGAGGGCGTCGGCGTCCCCTGGAAGGAGCGGGGCGCGCGCCTGGACGAGTGCCTCGACGTCCTGGAGTCGGTGTGGACGACCGCCCCCGTCGCCCGGCACGACGGCCCGCACCACTCCATCCCGGCCGCCCACATCGGCCCGAAGCCGGTGCAGAGCCCCCGCCCGCCGGTCTACCTCTCCGCGTTCTCCCCCGCCTCGCAGCGCCGCGCCGCCCGCCGGGCGGACGGTGTCCTGCCGGTCGCGATGGTGGTGCCCGGCGGCGGTTACGACCCGCAGGCGACCGTCACCGCGCAGCTGCGGCAGGTCCGCGCGCTGGCCGAGAAGCAGGGCCGCGACCCGGCGGAGGTGGACGCGATCCTGCGGATCAACGCGGCGGCCGGGTCGACGCCGCAGGACATCGCGGACGTCGTCCGCCGCACCGCCGACGAGACGGACGTCGAGCACGTCTTCGTGGACCTCGGCTACCTGGTAGACCAGAGCGTGGACCACGCCCTCGACCTGGCCGGACAGGTCCTCGAACTGTCCCGCTGAGAACTGTCCCGCTGACCCGCGTGGTCCGCGCGGCGGCGGCGAACGTATCCTCCGCCCGTGACCACCGAACCCCTGCGGCTGCCCGGCATGCCGCTGCACGATCCGTACGTCGTCGCCGACGCCACGTCCCGCACCTACCACCTGTACACGTCCAACGAGCCGTCCGTGTCGGGCGTGGCGGGCGCCGGGACGATGGTCTACCGCAGCGCGGACCTGCGGGACTGGGCGCCGCCGGTCGTCGTCTACCGCGCCGCCGACCAGGAGGGCGGCTGGGCGACCGACGGCGCGTGGGCGCCCGAGGTGCACGAACGCGGCGGCCGGTACTACCTGTTCACGACGCTGCACAACGAGGAGCGGCGGCTCGCGGAGGGCACGTACATGCGCGGCACGGTCGTCGCCGTGTCCGACTCCCTGCTGGGCCCGTTCACCGCCCTGGACCCGTCGCGGCCCACGACCCCCGAGCACCTGATGGCGCTCGACGGGACGCTGTACGTCGACCCGGCGGGGCAGCCGTGGCTGGTGTACGCGCACGAGTGGCTCCAGACCGTCGACGGCACGATGGAGGCGATCCGCCTCACCCCGGACCTCTCCGGCACGGTCGGCNNAGCTGGTCCGCGCCCCCGGCGGCGCGCTCCTCATGCTGTGGTCGACGTACGAGAAGAACGTCCCCGGTAAGGACGGCTCCCTCACCGGGGACTACGTCCAGACGTACGCCGTCTCCGCGTCCGGCGAGCTCACCGGCCCGTGGACCCAGCGGCGCCCCCTCGTCCGCGAGGACAGCGGTCACGGCATGCTGTTCACGGCGTTCGGGGGCGAGCTGATGATGATCCTGCACCGGCCGTTCGAGAACGCGCGCGGCAAGCTGTACGAGATGCGGCTCCGGGGCGACGAGCTGAGCGTCGTGCGGCAGCGCACGGACCTCGACGGCGACGCCTGAGCCTCACCAGCGGGAGCGGCCCCGGTGCCGGCCGGGACGGTCGGGGGTGTTGCCGAGGTCGTGCGGGGTGGGGC
>NZ_LIRL01000377.1:10387-10584 GCF_001419795.1 Streptomyces niveiscabiei | reverse complement strand
GAGGCCGACCACCCCCACCTCGTACGCACCCACGCGGTCCACACGGTCGACGCCCCCGGCCTCCCCGCCCTGGACGGCGCGATCGCGCTCGTCATGGACCGCGCGGAGCAGAGCCTGTGCGAGGTGCTGAACGCGGGCGGCGAGATCCCCGACCCCGTACGGATCCTGCGCGGAGTCCTCGCCGGGCTCGCGCACAT
>NZ_LIRL01000377.1:0-10331 GCF_001419795.1 Streptomyces niveiscabiei | reverse complement strand
CCGTCGTACGGACGACCGCCGACATCTGGGCGTTCGGCGTTCTCGCCCACCAGGTCCTCACGGGCGGCCTGCACCCCTTCCCGGGCGCCACGGCCCGAGCCCGCTCGCTGGCCGCGCAGGCGTACGCGCGCGGGACGGCGCCGCTGCGTCTGGACGCCGGTCTGGACGAGAACTGGCGCCGGATCGTGGCCGACTGCCTCGCGCCGGACCACGAGTCACGCCTGAAGCACACCGCCGCGAGCCTCGCGGAACGGGTCGAAGGGCTGGCCGGGACACCCCGCAGGCGCCGCGTGCTGCCGTATGCCGCCGCCGCGCTGGCCGTCGTCGCGGCCGTCGCCGGGTTCGCCATCGCCGGAGGCGGCGACGGACCGGACGACGGGCGGGACGACTCCGGCCGTACGGCTCCCGCCGTCGTGACCGGCGCGCGCGTAGTGGACGCCGGAAGCATCCGGGAGGACTCCGACGTACCGAAGGCCCTGCGCCCGGTCATCGTCAACGCGGCGAAGCGCTGTAGCGACCCCGAGATCACCCCCGCGTTCCTCGCCGCCATGATCAAGGCGGAGAGCGGCTTCGACGTGCACGCCTCCCGCCCGGCGTCGGAGGAGTACGGCATCGCCATGTGGACGCCGTCGGTGTTCCGCGCCTGGGCGGTGGACGGCGACGGGGACGGCGACAAGGATTACTTGTCGCCGCCCGACGCGATCGCCACGATGAGCCTCTACACCTGCTGGCTCGACCAGCAGTTCAAGCAGGCCCGTCTCCCCGAAGGTGACCTGCCCGCGCTGATCGCCGCAGGCTGGCGCACGAGCGACCGCACCGTCATCGACGAGGGTGGCGTCCCCGCGCGCGTACAGCCGCACGTGGACAAGGTGCTGCGCCACCTCGCCGACTACTCGGTCAGCACTCCTTGACGTCCGGGATCCGGTTGTCGGGCGAGCTGACGTAGATGTTGGAGATCCAGCCGCCGTACTGGGGCAGGTAGGCCCACCAGTCGTTCGTGTACGGCGGCACCCGCACCTCCTGTCCCCGCTTCTGGCAGCCGATCAGCACCTCGACGCCGGCCGGGAGCTGCGTCATCGGGGCGTTGCCCGTCGACGGGTCCCGGCGGACGTTGACGTGCTCGCTCCAGGTGCCGTACCACCACCCCCCGGGGCGCGTCGCACCCGGCACGTCCAGCGAGCGGGCCAGCCGCCCGATGTCCGTGTACGCCTTGCCGTACGACGTACCGGCCGGATGCAGCGTGTACACGGCGACGATGGAACGGTCCCCCGCGCCGACGGTCCCCGTGCTGTGCAGCGCGGGACGCGTCAGGTCGACGTCGGCGGCGGCGGTCACGCGCGTGGAGGTCGCGGCGGCGGTCACCCGCGTGGAGGCCGCGGCGGCCGTCGCGTTCGGGCAGGTGCCCTTCGGGTACGACGACCCGGCCCAGCCCTGCTTCACCGCCCACGGCTTGTCGAACGCCCCGGCGACGCCGAAGTGCTGGTCGAAGCCGTCGGAGGCGCAGCGGGTGGACTGGCGCAGGTTGCCCATCACGAAGTCGCGCACGGGCGCGGGCGCCGAGTCCAGGAGGTAGCGGTAGATCGCCACCGTGTCGCGGGCCGAGATCGCCGTGTACCCCCAGAAGCCCGGGTACGCGGCGGGTGGCGGCGCCGTGTCCTGGAGCCCGAGGCGGCCGACCATGCGGTTGATGATCGCCGACCCTCCGTACGTCGACCAGTAGTGGTTGGCCGCGTTGTCGTCGCTGCCGCGCAGCATCGGCTCCAGCCGTGCCCGGTCGGCGGCGGGCACGGTGTAGTCGGGGCCCCGGTTCCACAGGAAGTCCAGCACGAGGAGCAGCTTGACGACGGACGCGGACCTGAACCGGGCGCTCGCGTCGAGCTGTTCGGTGAACGTCCCGGTCTGCCGGTCGAACACCGCGACCCCGGCGGTGACCCCGCTCGGCACCTGCACGGCCGCGACGGCGGCGGGGGCCGGACCGGCACCGGCAGCGGCGGCGGACCCCGCCGCACCACCGACCAGCAGCAACGCGGCACCGGCCGCGAGGAGACGACGCTTCATGGGGAGTGCTCCCGGAGGTTGATGGAGTCGAAGGGCGGGCGCGGAGCGGTCACCACCAGGCGGAGCAGCGGACCACGCCGTCGGAGATCAGCGAACCGCACACCCGGAACTGGTAGTTGGGGTCGGTGCTGGTCCGCTTGAACGGGGTGGTCAGGCTCTGCCCGGCCGAGCGGACGGTGAACGGCCCGCACTGGAGCCACGGCGACACGGCGTTCGTGTTGTCCCAGCCGTCCGCGCGCCAGTCCATCCACACGTTGTCGCCGGGCCGGGTCTCGCCGCTGATCTTGCCGAACGCGATCTGACCGCCGAACCAGCCCTTCTCCAGCGTGAACCGGACGTTGCCGACGGAGAAGTCACGCGGCTTGTCCGTGTCGCCCTCGGCGTCGTCCGGGTGGTCGCGGAAGCCGCGCGCACCACCCGTGCAGTCCGAGGCCGCCGCGCTCGCGGGCTGCGCGGGCTGGGCGACGACGACGCCGGTGGTGAGGGCGCACAGGGCGGCGGCGGTGGCGAGGGTGGGGCGGAACAGGCGCATGGGGGCCGTCTCTTCCTGGTCGGGTGTCGCGGAGGACTCGAACACTAGGGAAGGAGGCGGGAGTTGCGGTCCTGACGAATGTCAGGGTGGGCCGTCGCCCCCGTACCGCCGGCCGGTGACCCAATTCACGTGCCCCGAAGTGCCTCCGCCAGACTGGTCCCGCGTCCCGGCAACCAACCCTGGAGAGGGTTCCCGTGCACGAGAACTTGCGCTTCGGCGTCTACCTGCCGCCGTTCGGCCCCTTCGGCGACCCCAACATCCTCGTCGAACTGGCGGTGCGCGCGGAGGCCGCCGGGTGGGACGGGGTGTTCCTGTGGGACCACGTCGTCAGCGAGGCGATGCCGATCGCCGACCCCTGGACCACGCTCGCGGCCATCGCGCAGGCCACCGGGAGCCTGCTGCTCGGCCCGGCCGTCACGCCGCTCGCCCGGCGCCGCCCCTGGATGGTCGCACGGCACGCGTCCACCGTCAGCAGGCTCTCCCGGGGACGGCTCGTCGTCGGTACGGGAGTGGGGGTCGACGAGACCGGCGACTTCAGCCGCTTCGGGGAGCCCGCCGGCCTGGCCACCCGCGCGTCGATGCTGACCGAGGGGCTCGGGCTGATGCGGGCGATGTGGGCCGGCGAGGCCATCGACCACGACGGCCCGCACTACCGGGTGAACCTGCCGGCCGGGCAGCCGGAGCCGTACCGCATCCCGGTCTGGATGGCCGCCTCCACGAACCACCCGCGAGTGATCCGCCGGGCCGCAGGCTGCGACGGCGTCTTCCCGAACCCCGAGGACCGCGAACTCACCCCGGACGAGGTCGCCGGCGTCCGCCGGGCGCTGAGCCGCGCCGGCCTGCCGGGCGACCGGCCGTTCGACATCGCCGTACGCGGCAACGCGAGCCCCGCGTGGGAGGAGGACAAGGACGTCGACCTGAAGGGGCTCGCCGAGGCCGGGGCGACCTGGTGGCTGGAGTCGCTGATCCACTTCGATCCGCTGGACCTGTCGATGCGGGTCGTGGACGCGGGGCCGCCTCGGGGGTGAACGCGACATCATGCCGGGAGCCGGGAGCCGGTTCGTCAGGTCGGTTTGCGCCACACCGAGACGTGCTTCGCGGACGCGTCCGTGAACGGCTCCCCGTTCCAGTCCCCGACCCGCCGCTCCAGCTCCAGCCCCGCGATCCGCGCCATCAGGTCCAGCTCCGCGGGCCACGCGTACCGGTGCCGGGAGGCGGCGCGGCGGTACCTGCCGTCCTCCTCCCGCGTGAGGTGATGCGAGACGAGGATCTGCTCGGCCAGCTCGAACGTGTCGAACCCGAGATGCCCCGGCGACACGTCGAACGGCACGGCGACCTGCCCCGGCGGCAGGAACCGCAGCGGCGGCACCCCCAGCTCGATGACGAACCGCCCGCCGGGCGCCAGATGCCGGGCGGCGTTACGGAAGCACTCGACCTGCTCGTCCTGCGTGAGGAGGTTGGTGATCGTGTTGTAGACGAGGTACACGAGACTGAACTCGCCGGGTACGACGGCACTGGCCATGTCCCCCATGACCACCGGCAACGTCTCCTCGTCGACCTTCCGCCGCAGCACCCTCGCCATGTGCTCGGAGAACTCGATCCCGGCGACCGGCACACCCCGCTCCCGCAACGGCACCCCCACCCGCCCGGTGCCGATCGCGAACTCCAACGCGCGGCCGTCCCCGGCGAGTTGGGCGAGGAAGTCGAGGGTCGGCCCGAGCACACGGGCCGAGGTCATCTCGGTCTCCTCGGCGTCGTAGCGTTCGGCGGTGGCGCGGTCCCACAACTCGCTGCTCGTCATGGACGACCACTCTGCCGAGGAGGGAAGCGGAGTGTCGACGCATTTAACGCCGTCCCGGTGTGAACCGGTTCGAGCATCCCCGCGCGGGGCATTGACAGCGACCCCGGCCGCTTCTAACTTCCCTCACGCGAACCGGTTCGACCCAGACATCAGACCCAGAGCCAGGCCCAGACATCAGACATCAGACGGAGGAACCCGTGAACATCGGTGAGATCGCCCGCCGGGCCGGTGTCTCCCGGAGCACCGTCTCGTACGCCCTCAGCGGCAAGCGCCCGGTCTCCGCCGACACCCGCCTGAAGATCCAGCGCGTCATCGACGAGCTGGGCTACCGCCCCAACGCGAGCGCGAGGGCACTGGCCAACGGCCGCACGAACACCATCGGCCTGGTCTTCCCGCCCGCCGGCGACCACTACACCGGCATGCAGCTCGACTTCATCGGCAGCGTCGTCGAGGCAGCCGCCTCCTACGACTACGACGTCCTGCTCTCCCCGGGCGGCGTGGACAGCGACCGCTCCTTCCAACGCCTCCTGGGAGAACGCCGCGTCGACGGCGCCATCCTCATGGAGATCCGCCTCCAGGACGACCGGGTCGACCACCTCGCCGCCCTCGACTTCCCGGCCGTCAGCATCGGCCGTACCGCCCGCCCCGAACGCGACTGGTGGGTGGCGCTCGACCACACGGCCCTCGCGGCGGCCTGCGTCCACCACCTCGCCGACCTCGGCCACCGGCGGATCGCCCTGGTCAACCGCCCTGAACACCTCCTGCGCACGGGCTACGAGTCCGCGCACCGGGGCCTTGAGGGGTTCACGAAGGCCGCCGCCGAGCGCGGTCTGACGGCCCGTTCGTACTGCTGCGGCGACGACGCGGCGTCCGGCGAGGCGTGCCTGGAGCGGATCCTGTACGACGATCCCGCGACGACCGCGCTCGTCACCCTCAACGAAGCGTGCCTGGGCGGCATCTACCGGGGACTCGCGCACGCCGGACGCCATGTCCCGCGCGACTTCTCGGTCACCGGGATCGTCGCGGCGCGCTGGGCGGAGACGATGACGCCGCAGCTCACGGCCGCCGACGTACCGGCCGCGCAGATGGGGAGGCTGGCGGTGGAACTGCTCATCGAGCGCCTCGGCGATGCCGAGGTGCCCGCGCGCCACCACTTCCTGACGCCGCCGATCTCGCTGCGGGCGAGCACGGGGCCCGCCTGAGGGACGGCTCCAGGCCGACGGCGGTCGACGGCGGCCGGCAGCGGTCGACGGTTCACCTCCGTGCGTGTGCGTGTCATGACCATGACCATCTGGCACCATCGAGACAAGGAGCCCAGCCATGCCCGTGCCCCGCACCCCGCTCATCGCACTCGCCACACTCCTCGCGCTCCCCGCATTCACGCTCCCCGCCCGGGCCGCCGACACCACCGTCACCGTCGACTTCGCCACAGCGGGCGGCGCCCCCGCCTACCGCGCCTCCGGAACCCTCTACGGCCTGACCGAGAACGGCACCCTCCCGCAGGACCACTTCTACAAGGACATCAAGTGGAAGTTCATGCGGGCGGGCGGCGCCCAGCTCGACAGCCCCGGCGGCTGGGCGGCGGGCAAGTACGACCGCCGCTGGAACTCCACCCTCGCCCAGTACCGCCGCACCAAGTCCCTCGGCGGCACCTTCGTCATCCTCCCGCACGACATCTGGGGCGCCGACGGAACGACGACGCCCACCTTCCCCGGCGACGGCGGCAACTGGTCGAGCTTCGACGCCTTCTACGACCGCCTCCTCACCGACGTGAAGGCGGCCGGCGCCACCGACGTGCAGTGGGACATCTGGAACGAGCCCGACTGCTCGTTCTTCTGGGGCTCGGGCCAGCCCCAGTACCTGGAGATGTGGAAACGCGCCTACCGCAAGATCCGTACGGCGATCCCCGGCGCCGTCATCGTCGGCGCGAGCACCTGCGGCCACCCCAACTCCGGCAACACCTGGTGGAACACGTACCTCGACTACGTGAAGGCCAACGACGTCCAGCCGGACATCTACAGCTGGCACAACCTCCCCGGCGACCCGGTCGCCGACGGCGACTCCCTGCGGGCCAAGCTCGCCGCGCGCTCGATGACGACGAACCGCCCCTTCCAGGTCAACGAGTACGCCGCGAGCAACGAGCAGAACCCGGGGCGCGGCGGCTGGTACATCTCCCGCCTGGAGCGGGCCGGCGCGGACGGGCTGCGCGCCAACTGGGCGAGCGGCGCGAACCTCCACGACTTCGCGGCCAGGCTGCTGACGAAGTCCGGGAGCCAGTACCTGCCGCTGGGGGAGTGGTTCCTGTACCGCTACTACGGCTCGCAGACCGGCAACATCGTCAAGGTCACGCCGGGCACGAACACCGACGCCGTCGCCACCAAGGACAACGCCGCCCGCAACGCGAAGATCCTCCTCGGCAGCAACGGCAACACCGGGAACGTCACGGTGAGTCTGGGCCGCCTCGACACCACGTCCCTCGTCGAGAACGGCCGCGTCCGCGCGATCGTCCAGCGCGTCCCCGACAACGGGGGCGGCGCGGTCACCGGGCCCGTCACCGTCTCCGACCAGCAGCTCACCGTCAGCGGCAACTCCGCGTCCGTCAGGGTCCCTTGGAC
The DNA here is from genome assembly GCF_001419795.1 of Streptomyces niveiscabiei. Taxonomy (GTDB): domain Bacteria; phylum Actinomycetota; class Actinomycetes; order Streptomycetales; family Streptomycetaceae; genus Streptomyces; species Streptomyces niveiscabiei. The sequence continues at coordinate 3,325 of NZ_LIRL01000377.1, read as the reverse complement.
CGACGCGGCCGACGGCTACACCGTGACCCTGCTGCCGCCGTCCGACACGACGATCTCGACCGTCGCCGTCGTCCAGCACAGCGGCCAGTGCCTGGACGACACGAACCTGTCCACCGGCGACGGCACCCAGTACCAGCAGTACCCCTGCGAGGGCGGGTACCAGCAGATGCTGGACCTGAGGCCGGTCGCCGGACGCGCCAACACCTACACCGTGGTCAACGAGTTGAGCGGCAAGTGCCTCGACGTCGCCGGGTCGTCCACGGCCGACGGCGCCGCGGTGCAGCAGTACACCTGCACCGGGGGCACCAACCAGATGTTCACGCTGAACGCCGTGAGCGCGCTCGGCAACGCCAAGGACCGCCAACTGGTCGCCGTGCACAGCGGGAAGTGCGTCGACGTGAGCGAGGTGTCCGCCTCGGCGGGGGCGAAGGTCCACCAGTGGACGTGCGACGCGGCGGCCACGCTGCCGAACAAGCGGAACCAGATCTGGCGGCTCCAGGGTCTCGGGGCCTGAGGCTGGGGCTCTAAGGCCGGGGCTCTAAGGCTGGGGGCACCGCCCGTCCGTCCGTCGCGCCAACTGCTGCTCCCTCTCGACCAGTTGGACCGTCACCACCGACAGCCGCGGAGTCGAGATCCGCCGTGCGGCGGCGACCGTGCACACCACCTGGTCGATCGCGAGGTCGGTCAACTCCCGCATCCCGTCGGGGAGTCGGACGGTCAGGGAGCCGCCGTCCTCGGTGACGGCGAAGCTCCCCGGCGACTCCCCGAAGAGGTCCCCCGGCGCGGCCGGCGCGGCGGTCGGCAGGGCCCGCACCTGGGTCGTGAACCCCTCGCCGGGCGGCGGGCCGGTGAGCAGCAGGGACAGGGCGTCGTCGGTGTCGCCGGGGCGTTCGGTCGGCCGCAGGACGGCACTGAGAGCGTCGTCGCGGATGTAGTACACGGCCGTGACCGGGGCGATCCCGCTCGCCGGACCGCCCGCCTCGACGACCCCGGTCGCCGGAATGCCGCAGGAGGACAGCGCGAGGAGCGCGGCGAGCGCCGGGGCGGCGCGGCGGCCGGGGTTCATGGCTGCTCCGGTGCGGTGAGGGGCAGGACGACGGTGAACACGGCGCCCCCGTCGGGGTGGTTGGCCGCGCGCACCGTACCGCCGTGCACGCGGACGTTCTCCGCGGTGATCGCGAGCCCGAGCCCGCTGCCCTCCGAACGGGTGCGCGCGGAGTCCGACTTGTAGAACCGGTCGAAGACGTGCGGCAGGACGTCGTCCTGGATACCGGGCCCGCTGTCCCGCACCTCGACAACTGCCGTGCCCCCGGCGGCGGTCAGCCGTACGGTCACCGGCCGGCCCCCGTGCTTGAGCGCGTTGCCGACGAGGTTGGCGATCACGACGTCGACGCGCCGGGGGTCGACGTCCGCCCGTACGGCGTACGGCAGTTGGACCGTCACGGCGTCCGTCCAGCCGCGTGCGGCGAGCGTGCGCCGGATGGACTCGGCGAGGTCGATCGCGTCCCGGTGCACCTGCGCCGCGCCCGCGTCGAACCGGGAGATCTCCATCAAGTCGTCGACGAGCGAGGCGAGTTTGACGGTCTCCTCGCTGATCAGCCGGACGGCGGTCGCCGTGTCCGGGTCGAGCCCGGCCGCGTCCTCGTCGAGGACGTCGGTCACCGCTGACATCGCGGCGAGCGGCGTGCGCAGCTCGTGCGAGACGTCGGCGGCGAAGCGCCGGGCCCGCGCCTCCATCTCCCGCAGCTCCGCCACCGAAGCCTCCAGCGCGGCGGCCGTCTCGTTGAACGTGTGGGACAGGTCGGCGAGTTCGTCGGAACCGTTCACCGCGAGCCGCGTGTCGAGCCGGCCCTCGGCGATCCGCCGGGTCGCCTGGCGCAGCGCCCGCACCGGCACCAGCACCCCGCGCGCCGCGAACAGCGCGAGCGCCACCGCGAGCAACAGGGCGCCCAGCATGGCGCGTTGGACGCCGGTGACCAGGGCGTCGACGTACGCCTGCTCGACGGTCTGCGGGACGGAGAGGTAGACGTGGACGCCGGAGGCGATGCCGCTCGGGTCGGTGAAGGTGACCGACATGCCGACGAGGAGCGAGGTGCGGCCGTCGGTGCGGACGCGCTGGAACACGGTCGCGCGGCTGGTGGCCACCGACTCCCTTATGCCGGGGGTGAGTTCATCGAGCCGGTCGCCCGCGCTGAGGTCCCGGTACTCGGCGAGGATGCGCCAACTCCCGTCGTTGGCCTTGATGTCGTCGGCGAAGCGCCGCAAGTCCGCCTGGTCGGGCGGGTACGGGAGGTTCGGCGCCTCCTGGCCGACGTGGCTGCGGAGCTGGCGGATCACCGCGTCCTGGCTCTGCTGGAGGATGCCGGTGCGGGCCTCGCGCAGGGTCAGCGCGCCGGTCGCGGTCGCGGCGACGGCGGCGACGAGGACGAACGCGACGATCAGGCGTGAACGCAGGCCGCGGAAAGGGCGGTTCACCGGTCGGCGGTGAAGCGGTAGCCGAAGCCGCGCACCGTGTGGATGAAACGGGGGGCGCGCGGCGGCTCGTCCAGCTTGGTGCGCAGGCGCTTGACGCAGGCGTCCACCAGCCGGGCGTCCCCGTGGAAGTCGTGCTCCCACACCGCCTCCAGCAACTGCTGCCGGCTGAACACCTGGCCCGGCGACGCGGAGAGCGTCAGCAGCAGCCGCATCTCGGAGGGCGCGAGCGCGACCGGCGTACCGGCGAGGGTGACGGTCACCCCGGCGCGGTCGACGGACAGGTCGCCGAACGTGTCGATGGCGGGCAGCCCCTGGCCGCCGCCCGCCCGGCGCAGTACGGCCCTGATGCGGGCGTCCAGGACGCGGGCGGTGACCGGCTTCACCACGTAGTCGTCGGCGCCGACCTCCAGGCCGACCACGATGTCGACCTCGTCGCCGCGCGCCGTCGCCATGATGATCGGCAGCGTCTCGTCGACCGCCCGGATGGCCGCGCACACTTCGAGTCCCGGCATGCCCGGCAGCATCAGATCGAGGACGACGATGTCCGGCCGGAACGCCCGGAGTTGGGTCAGTCCCTCCTCGCCGGTCGGCACGCCGCACACGTCGTGGCCCTGTCGGCGCAGCCCCAGGACGACGCCCTCGCGGACAGCCCGGTCGTCCTCGATCAGAAGTACACGTGACATTGGTTCAGTAACCGCCAACAAACGATCAATAGGTCACCGGATTAAACACCCGTTATCGCTTCGTGACCAAATGGGCCAGGCTCGATCACATAACCCCAGCACGGTGAACCCCCGTGACACCGCACCGAACTCCCGCCCCCCGCCGCAGTCGCCGCCGTCGTCGCCGC
>NZ_LIRL01000376.1 GCF_001419795.1 Streptomyces niveiscabiei | reverse complement strand
CGGCACCGCTGAAAACCCTCAGTAACTTGTCCGACGACGGAGCCTTGGTCGTCTCCGAGTTGGTGACCAACGTCGTGCGGCACACCCGCACCAAGGCCATCGTCATCGCCGTCACCCAGTCCGAGCCGGGCTGGGTGCGAGTGGCTGTCACGGACAAGTCCCATGCCATGCCCAAGCCCCGCACGGCCTCGAAGAACGATACGACGGGGCGCGGCTTGGCGGTCGTCGCCGCGTTCTCCACACGGTGGGGAATCGACGAACTGGCGGACACGAAACGCGTCTGGGCCGAGTGGCGCACGGGAGCCGAGCAGTGACGGGCCAGCCCCTGGTTGTCCTGCCGCGCCTCGACCAGCTCAACCCCCGGCAGCAGATGGAGATGGACTGTGCCCGGTGCGCTCGCCGGTTGGGGGCAAGCGGCGTTGTGTGGGGCGAGGTGCGCTACCTGGGCCTGATGTTCAGGCTCTGGGTCTGCGGGCCCCGTTGCCAGCTGAGTACGTCCGGCTCGCGGGCCGGCTGGGGGAGCGGGTGAGCGTGCACGTCTCGGCGTCGCAGCAGGACAGAGCGCTGATGGTGCTGGCCGCGCCGAGTCGGACGGAGGTCAAGGGACACCGGTTGCGGCCGGTCCAGAACCGGTTCACTGCCCAGGTCCGCACCAGTACATCGATGACGTGATCGCGGCCCACGCGGTTGTGCCCTGAACCCGGCCGCTTCCGGCGGCCTGAGACCGGCAGGGCCGCACAGCCCTGACCTTGCTTCTTCCGTCGCTTTCTGCGGGGACAGGACTCCGGATTTTCCTTTCGTCTCTTCGATCTATTCATGGGGGCTTGTGGTGGTTCAGAGCGAGAAAGAACGCGCGTTGAACGCGGACCTCGCCTGCGCGCATCATCATCTGCTGATCCTGCGGGAGCAGGAGATGAACCCGTGGCAGAAGGTGGCGCAGGCCGCGCGGCTTGCGCCCGAGTATCTGCACCGCGCGGTGTGGAAGGCAGAATGGCCGGTGCTGTCCCGGGGGGACCTGGCGGCTCTGTGCTACGCCACGGTGGAGGGGCGGCGGCTGGAGGCGGGCTTCATGCCGGAGAGCGGCCCGAATCTGGAACGGCGCGTGGCCGCTCTGTCCCCGCTGACCTCCACGGCACGGTGGACCTCGTCCTCACCTCACCCCCGTACGGCAGCTCCGTCCACGGGCAGGTCCGCTCCACCCGCGAGACCGGCGAACGCGGCGTCCTCAAACAGCACCACCGCTACGGCCACGACCGCGCCAACCTCGCCCACGTCTCCACCGACCAACTCCTCGACGCCTTCACCCAGATCCTCACCCAGTGCCGCACCATGCTCCGCCCCGGCGGCACCGCCGTCGTCACCACCCGCCCCTGGCGCGAACGCGGCGAACTCATCGACCTCCCCTCCGCCGTCCTCGCCGCCGGACAAGCCGCCGGCCTCACCCCCACCGAACGCTGCGTCGCCCTCCTCGCCGGCATCCGCGACAACCGCCTCGTCCCCCGACCCTCCTTCTTCCAGATGAAGAACACTCGCGACGCCCGCCGCACCGGCATCCCCCTCTCCGTCATTCAGCACGAAGACGTCCTCGTCTTCACCCGACCCGACACTCGCCCACCCCGCTGCCCGAACCGAGTCCGCACCTGCGTCAACGGACGTCACCGGGGCCGCCATGGACACCCCTCCTGACCCCTCAACACCCGTACGGGGTAGTGGGTTTGACGACGCTCACGAGACGGAGCGTCGATGGTCGTCGGTCACCCCCACACCCGAAGAAGCGGACGGAACGAGGGTGACCGTCGAATACGTCGTCGTCGAGGGCGAGGACGCTCAGATCCTGGTGCGACGCCAAGCGATCGCGATCCGCGGGGTACTGGCGTGGCTGCACGAGCACCCTGCGCGCGACGGAACCTGAGAGCCCTCGCCGAACACGGGAGGGACAGCACCGTGCCCCACAGTTCCCCAGGCGCTCCACCCTGGACCTCTTCGGTACCGGACCGGCCATGGTCCACGAGCACGATCCCGGACGTCTCCGCCATGCCGGTCAGCGTCCCCGTGGCCTGGCTCGGCCGTACGTCCATCGAAGACGCCCAGGACCCCACGCTGTCCCTCCCACGACAGTTGCGCAACGCCAGAGTCGCGCTCCCGCCGGGATGGGTGATCGTCGCCCACTTCTACGACGTCGAGTCCGGCCGCAAGGACCTGGACCAGCGCGGCCACTCCATCGCGCACCAGAGATTCCCCATCCCCATCTCACGCGACGGCAGCATCGCGGACCTCCTGGAAGAGGCCCAGCGTCCTGACCGCCGTTTCGCCGCCGTCATCTGCGAATCCATCGAACGCGTCGCCCGCCGCACCTACTTCGGCACGAAGATCGAGTACGAGCTGGAGCAAGCCGGCGTCGCCCTCTGCGCGGCCGACGAGCCGATCGTCACAGGCCGCCGCGCCAAACGCGCGACCCCCACGCTCACCCGACGCGTCAAGCAGGCCGTCTCCGAGTGGTACGTCCTCCAGATGCTGGAGCTGTCGTGGGACGGCTTCGTCGAACACACCCAGCAGGGTTGGAACACCGGCAAGCCTCCGTACGGATATCTAGCGGAGAAGGTCCCGCACCCCGTACCGGCACGACGGGCCGAAGGTCGTACGAAGCACCGCCTGATCCCGGACTCGGTCCGTAGCCCGACCGTCACCGTCATCTTCCAGCTCCGGGGGCTGTACAAGCTCGGTTACGACGCCATCGCGGACCGCCTCAACCTGGACCCGGCCACCCACCTGCCACCGGAACCGACCCGCCCCGAGGCCGCGCTCGGCTGCTGGAGCGGTTCGGCGGTCCGCGAGATCCTCAAGAACCCGAAGTACACCGGGTACCAGGTATGGAACCGACGAGCCACGAAGAAAGGCGGCCGTAACAACGACCCGAGGGACTGGGTGTGGTCACCGCACCCCACGCACGAACCCCTGGTCACCCGGGGGCTCTTCGACCTGGTCTCCACGATGCCGAAGCAGCGGCAGGGGTCCCGCAGCACACCGGGAAAGAACAGCCACCCGGCCACGCGACGCTCCTACACCCTGCGGTCGTACGTGAAGTGCACCCTGTGCGAGCGCAGGATGTTCGGGAAGACCCGGCACCAGATCCCGTACTTCGCCTGCGCACCGGACGCGAACGAACACAGCGGCAGACCGTGGTTCGCCGACCACTCCAAGAGCCTGTGGGTGAGGGAAGAGACCCTCCTCACCGCCGTCTCCGGCTTCTTCACCACCCGGATCTTCGGCCCGGACCGGCTCACACACCTCCGGGCCGCCGTCGAAACAGCGACCCGGACGGACGACTCGGCTGAGCGGCAGACGAGGGAGCGAGACGCGTTGCGAACCATCGCGGCTATCGAGAACCGTCAGAGCCGGCTCATCCAGGTACTCGCGGAAGGAACGGTCACCGACGACGCCGAGGCTCTGCTCGACCCTGCGGCGGAGAAGGAGTTCCGCGACGGGATCAGGAAAGAACACGCGAAGCTCGGAGCCCAGCGAAAAGCACTGTCGGAACAACTCGCCAGAACCAACGACACGGCATCACAGCCCACTCGGAACGACCCGCGCCTCCTTGAAGCGCTTCCCTTCATCGAGGTGGACCTCACACGCGTCCCGGAAGAGAAACAGCGCGAGCTCTACGACGCGTTCAATCTGGAAGTCCGCTACAGCCGCCCCACCGAAGAGATCACCCTGAGGGTGACGATCCCGGGCCATATGGTTGACGAACTGGCGGCCATCACCCGGAAGTTGGACCAGGGGAACAAAAAACCGGGCGCCAGCACAGAAGTGCTGGCGCCCGATCATGGCACCCGAGACGGGAAACCGGGACAAAAACCCCGATCGCGTTCCCATCCTCTGGGTGCCCCCGGCAGGATTCGAACCTGCGCACACGGCTCCGGAGGCCGTTGCTCTATCCCCTGAGCTACGGGGGCTTTGTCGGCGAGGTGTTGCTCGCGGCGACGGACAGAACACTACCAGCTCGGGTGGGGTGATCCCGAACGGGTTTGGGGGAGGGGGCGCACGTAGGGGG
>NZ_LIRL01000375.1 GCF_001419795.1 Streptomyces niveiscabiei | reverse complement strand
GCGCACCTCGGCCGGCGCCCTCCACACCTTCGACGTTCCGGAACAGCTCGTACGGGACCTGGGCGAGGTGGGCCGCTCCAGCGGGGCCACCTTGTCGATGACCCTGACCGCCGTGACCCAGGCGCTGCTGGCCGTCTACACCGGCCGCCCCGACGTCGCGGTCGGCACCGCTGTCTCCGGCCGTGAGCGGGCCGAACTGGAAGGGCTGGTCGGGTTCTTCGTCAACACCCTCGTCCTGCGCGCGCAGGTGCACGGCGCGATGACGTTCGGGGAGCTTCTGGCCGCCGTGCGGGAGACCGCGTTGGAGGCGTTCGCGCATCAGAGTGTGCCGTTCAGCCGGCTGGTCGAGGCGCTTGTGCCGGAGCGGGATCCGAGCAGGACGCCGCTCGTGCAGGTGGCGGTGACGCTGCAGAACGCCCCGGGCGGGGCTCTCGCCCTGCCCGGGGTGCACGCGGTGGAGCTGCTTCCGCCCGTCAGGTCCGCGCAGTTCGACCTGAACATCGAGTTCGAGCCGTGTGCCGACGGCGGGCTGCGGGCCGTGGTGTCCTACAGCACCGACCTCTTCGATGCCGCCACGGTCGCCCGGTTCGGGCAGCGCTGGCTGGTCCTCGCGCGCTCCCTCGCGGACGCCCCCGAACAGCCTTTGCGCGAGGGCTCGTTGCTCACCGACGGGGAAGTCGCGGACCTCCTCGCCCAAGGGGTGGAGGACGAGGGCGGCCGGTCGGTGGTGGAGGTCTTCGAGGAGTGGGTGGCGCGGACGCCGGACTCGGTGGCCCTGGTGTGCGGGGGCGTGTCCCTCACCTATGCCGAACTGTCCGCCAGAGCCGACGAGTTGGCCCGGACGCTGGCGGGGCGCGGGGTGGGCGTGGAGTCGAGGGTGGCTCTCTCGATGCGGCGGTCGTCCGATGTCGTGGTGGCGATGCTGGCCGTCCTCAAGGCCGGGGCCGCGTACGTGCCCCTCAACGCCGCGTTCCCCGAGGAGCGGGTGCGTCAGGTGCTGGCGGACAGCGGGGTCGAACTGGTCCTCACCGGCGCCGAGTTGGCGGGGGCGCGGGGCGAACTTCCGGTGCCGTCGGCCGACTCCTTGGCGTACGTGATGTTCACGTCCGGGTCGACGGGCCGTCCGAAGGGGGTCGCCGTCACGCAGGGCGCCATCGTCGCGCTCGCGCGGGACGGGAGGTTCGGTCCCGCCGCGCACGAGCGGGTGTTGTTCCATTCGCCGCACTCCTTCGATGCCGCGACGTACGAGATCTGGGTGCCGTTGCTGAACGGTGGCTGTGTGGTGGTCGCTGGTCAGGAACTGAGTGCGCCTGTCGTCCGTGAGGCCGTCCAACTGCACGGTGTCACCGGGATGTTCATGACCACGGCGTTGTTCGGGGTGTTGGTCGAGGAGGACCCGGAGTGTTTCCGGGGGCTCAGCGAGGTGTGGACCGGCGGTGAGGCCGCGTCCGCCGTCGCGATGGCCGGGATGCTGGAGCGGTGTCCTGGTACGGAGTTGGTGCATGTCTATGGGCCGACTGAGACGACGACCTTCGCGGTGTGTGGCTCCCTGTCCGCCGAGGAAGCCGGCAGAGGCGTTGTTCCTCTTGGGGTTCCCATGGACGACACTCGGGCTTACGTCCTTGACGCCGGGTTGCGGCCGGTGGGTGCTGGTGTGCCGGGGGAGTTGTATCTCGGTGGGCAGGGGTTGGCTCGTGGGTATTTCGGGCGGGCCGGGCTGACCGCTGAGCGGTTCGTGGCCGATCCGTTCGTGCCGGGGCAGCGCCTGTACCGCTCGGGTGATGTGGTGCGGTGGCGTTCTGATGGTCGGCTGGAGTTCCTGGGCCGTGGTGACGACCAGGTCAAGATCCGGGGTTTCCGGATCGAACTCGCCGAGATCGAGGCCGTGTTGGCCCGCTGCGAGGGCATCGCTCAGGTCATCGTCGTGGCCCGCGAGGACCAGGGCGTCAAGCGTCTGGTGGCGTACGTCGTCGGTGAGCCGGATGTTGAGGGCTGGCGTGCCCAACTCGCCGCCGTCCTCCCGGACTACATGATCCCGTCCGCCTTCGTCCCCCTGGACGCGCTGCCGTTGACCCCGAACGGCAAGGTCGACCGCCGCGCCCTGCCCGCCCCCGTCTTCGAGGCGGCGCACCAGTACGTAGCTCCCCGCACCCCCACCGAAGAAGCCGTCGCCGCCGTCTGGACGGACGTCCTGGGGGCCGAGCGCATCGGCGTCCACGACAACTTCTTCGACCTCGGCGGCGACTCCATCACCAGCCTCAAGATCGCCTCCCGTATCCGCACCGCCCTCGGCGCCGACCTCTCCCCCCGGGCCCTCTTCGACCACCCGACCGTCGCCACCCTGGCCACCGCCCTCCCGGACGGCGGCCACCCCGACGTCATCACCCGCCAAGTCGCCGCTGAACTCCCGCTGTCCTTCGCGCAGGAACGCCTCTGGTTCCTCGACGACTTCGCTCCCGGCGGCACCGAGTACAACGTGATCACCGCCTACCACCTGACCGGTGACCTGGACGTACCGGTCCTCCAGAACGCGATGGACGCCCTGGTCGCCCGGCACGAAGTGTTGCGCACCACCTTCGACTCGGTCGACGGGCGAGGCGTCCAGATCGTGCACCCCACAGGGCACGTCCCCGTCCGTCTCGTCGAAGGCGTCTCCCCGCAGGCCGCACTGGAACGGGAAGTGGCCGTTCCCTTCTGCCTGCGCACCGGTCCCCTCGTCAGGCTTCTGCTGATCCGCACCACCCCCGCCGAACACACCCTCGTCCTGTCGATGCACCACATCGTCACCGACGGCTGGTCGATGGGCGTGCTCCTGCGTGAACTGACCGAGCTGTACCAGGCCCGCGCGCTCCCGGAACTCCCGCTCCGCTACACGGACTACGCGCTGTGGCAGCGGGACAACCCCCCGTCGGAAGAGCAACTCGCCTACTGGCAAGCCAAGTTGGCCGACCTTGCCCCCCTGGAACTCCCCACCGAC
>NZ_LIRL01000374.1 GCF_001419795.1 Streptomyces niveiscabiei | reverse complement strand
AACATGTACGGCATCACCGAGACCACCGTGCACGTCACCAGCCAGCCCGCCGAGCCGGCGTTCGCCGAGGACGGCGCGGGCAGCGTCATCGGGGCCGCGCTCCCGCACCTGCGCGCCTACGTCCTGGACGCCGCACTGCGGCCCGTCCCGCCCGGCGGCACCGGCGAGCTGTACATCCACGGCGGCGGACTCGCCCGCGGCTACCTCGACCGGGCCGGACTCAGCTCGCTGCGCTTCGTCGCGAGCCCCTTCGGCGGGCCGGGGGAGCGGATGTACCGCACCGGGGACGTCGCCCGCTGGAACCGGCACGGCAAGCTCGAATACCTCGGACGCGCCGACGACCAGGTCAAGATCCGCGGCTTCCGCATCGAGCCCGGCGAGATCGAGGCCCTGGTCGCCGGGGACGGAAGGGTCGCCCGGTGCGCGGTCGTCGTCCGCGAGGACCGGCCCGGCGACCGGCGGCTCGTCGCGTACGTCGTCCCCGCCGACCGCGCCTCCTTCGACGAGGCGGCGCTGCGCGAGGCGGTCCGGGCCCAACTGCCCGACCACATGGTGCCGTCCGCGTTCGTCGCCCTCGACGAACTGCCGCTCACCACCAACGGCAAGCTCGACCGCAGGGCCCTACCGGCGCCCGAGTACGGCGAGCGGGAGTCCTACGTCGCCCCGCGCACCGCCACCGAGGAGGCCGTCGCCGAGATCCTCGCCGACGTCCTCGGCCTCGAACGGGTCGGCGTCGAGGACGACTTCTTTAGCCTGGGTGGAAACTCGGTCCTCAGTCTCCGGGTGGTTGGTAGGGTCCGAAGCGTGTTCGACATCAATCCGTCGGCACGCGTTCTGTTCGACCATCCCACGGTCGCGCGGCTCGCTCTCCATGTCGAGGACGTCATCCTCGAAGAGATCGAGATGTCGATGGTGGACGACGACAACCAGTAGCGACAACCGGTAGCGGCATTTTCCCGAGCAACGCTTTTCGTGCGCGCCGCAGGGTGCGGGGACACCCTTTCCCCTGCGGCGCGCAGGCCTTTTCACGCCCTTTTCCCCCCTGCTTTTTCTCGGTCCTGGAGGAGTCCTTCATGCACGCGGAGCCGTCGCGCGAGAGCCGGATCAGTTCCCTTCCGGAGGACGCGCGGCGCAGGCTCCGCGAACGGCTCGCCGGCCGCACCCGGCGCACAGGGATCCCGGCGGCGGACCGCACGGGCGCGCTGCCGCTGTCGTTCGCCCAGCAACGCCTCTGGTTCATGGAGGAGTTCCAGCCCGGCGGCAGCGACCACAGCTCCGGTCTGAGCCTCAGGCTCACCGGGCCGCTCGACGCGGATGCGCTGCGCGCCGCGGTGGAAGGGCTCGTCGCACGGCACGAGTCCCTGCGGACCACGTTCGAGACCGTCGACGGCGTCGGGCGCCAAGTGGTGCACCCCACCATGGCCATACCCTTCGAGACGGCCGAGCTGAGCCGCGAGGAGGCCGGACGACTCGTGGCCGAGCGGCTGTCCGCACCGTACGACCTGGGCGCCGGGCCACTGCTACGGGCCCTGCTCGTGCGGATCTCCGACACCGAGCACGTCTTTCTGCTGGCGATGCACCACATCGTCACGGACGGCGCCTCCGTGGAGGTCGTGCTGCGCGAACTCCAGGCCCTCTACACCGCCGCCCGGCGCGGCGAGTCCGCAGTCCTGCCCGAACTCCCCGTCCAGTACCCGGACTTCGCCGCCTGGCAGCGGGACCGGCTCGGCGGGGACGCACTCGCCGGGCATCTGGAGTACTGGCGGGAGAAGCTGGCGGGGCTCGAACCCCTGGAACTGCCCGCCGACCGGGCACGCCCCGCCGTACGCACCGGAGCGGGGGCGGCCCGCACGTTCGAGCTGCCGGCCGACGTCACCGGTGCGCTGCGCGAGCTGGGCCGGGCGCGGGGGACCAGTCTGTTCGTCGTCCTGACAGGGCTCACGCAATTGCTCCTGGCGCGCTACAGCGGCCAGAACGACATCGCGGTCGGAACCGCCGTTCCGGGACGGGAACGCGCCGAACTGGAGAACCTCGTGGGGTTCTTCATCAACATTCTCGCTTTGCGTTCGCGGATCGACGAGAACGCCTCCTTCCTCGGTTTCCTCGACGACGTCAAGGAAACCGTCCTGGAGGCTTTCGACCACCAGGACGTGCCTTTCGAACGGCTCGTGGAAATCCTCGCCCCCGAACGCGAGACGAGCCGCACCCCCCTCGTCCAGTCCCTTGTCGTCCTGCAGAACACCCCGGCGGAATCCCTCGAATTCGAGGAACTGCGCGCCGAACGGCTGCCCCTCGACCGCGACGCCGCCCAGTACGACCTGAGCTGGGAGTTCACCGAGGGGGACGACACCCTCGGCTGCGCCGTCGAGTACAGCACCGACCTCTTCGACGCCGGCACCGCCGAGCGGCTGGCCCACCACTTCGTCACCCTCGCCCGCGCCGTCGCCGCCCACCCCGAACGGCCCCTGCGCGAACTGTCGCTCCTCGACGACGCCGAACGCCACCGTCTGCTGGTCGAGCCCAACGCCACCGGCCACCCCGACGCCGCCGCCACGACGATCCCGGCCGCCTTCGCCGCACAGGCCGCCCGCACCCCCGGCACGATCGCCCTCGTCACCCGCGCGGAGAGCCTGACGTACCGTCAACTCGACGAGAGGTCCAACCAGTTGGCCCATCACCTCATCGCACAGGGCGTACGGCAGGAGGACCGCGTCGCCGTCTGCCTGTCCCGGACCGCCGACCTCGTCGTCGCCATGCTGGCCGTGCTCAAGGCGGGCGCCGCCTACCTGCCCGCCGATCCCACCCTGCCCGGCGACCGCATCGCGTACATGCTCGCCGACAGCGGCGTCCGCGTCGCCGTCACCGAGTCCGCCCACACCGGGCTCTTCACCGACGCCGACACCCTCGTCACCGTCGACACCCAGCGCGCCGACATCGCCGCACAGCCGGGGAACACGCCGGTCGGCGCGGTCGTTCCCGGCAGCGCCGCCTATGTCATCTACACCTCCGGCTCCACCGGGCGCCCCAAGGGAGTCATCGGCCTGCACGGCGGGCTGGTCAGCCGGTGGGCATGGTTCGCGGAGACCTGCCCGCAGTGGCGCGCGGCCGTCGTCTGCGCCAAGAGCGCCGTCAGCTTCCTCGACAGCGCCACCGAGATCTTCGGCACCCTCCTGCACGGCGGACGCGTGGTCCTCGCCGACGACGACACCGCCAAGGACCCCGCCGCGCTCGCCCGCCTCGTCGCCGAGCACCGCGTCCAGCGCATGACGGTCGTACCGAGCCTCCTCTCCGTCCTCCTCGACGTCGACGAGGCCGACCCCGGCCTGCTCGCCTCCTGCGCCTGCTGGATCAGCAGCGGCGAACCTCTCCCGCGCGCCCTCGCCGACCGCTTCCACGCGAGGCTCCCGCACGCCACCCTCCTCAACCTCTACGGTTCCTCCGAGGTCAGCGCCGACAGCCTCGCCTGGCAGTCCGACGGCGGCGACATCCGTGCCGGGCGCCCCCTGTGGAACAACGAGGCGTACGTCCTCGACGACCGGCTGCGCCCCGTCCCCACCGGCGTCCCCGGCGACCTCTACATCGCCGGCACGGGCCTCGCGCGCGGCTACGCCGGCCGCCCCGGCCTCACCGCCGAACGCTTCGTCCCCCACCCCTTCGTTTCTGCCGCCCGCCTCTTCCGCACCGGTGACGTCGCCCGGTGGACCGCCGCCGGAACCCTCGAACTCCTCGGACGCGCGGACGACCAGGTCAAAGTGCGCGGGTTCCGGATCGAACCCGGGGAGGTGGAAGCGGCCCTGCGCACCCACCCGGGGGTCGCCGAGGCGGCGGTCGTGGCGCGGGAGGACGGCGCGGGGTCGGTGCGGCTGGTGGCGTACGTCGTGGGGGCCGATGCGGGGAGCACGCGAGGCGCTGCCCCGGCCGAATCCGGCGAGGGTGCTCCGGTCGAACCTGGCGAGGGTGCTCCGGTCGCCGCCGCGCTCCGCGCCCACCTGCGCGACACCCTTCCCTCCTACATGGTCCCCACCGCCTTCGTCACCCTGGACCGCCTGCCCCTCACCACCAGCGGCAAGCTCGACCGGCGCGCCCTGCCCACCCCCGTCTGGCAGGAGACCGCCGAGTACGTCGCCCCGCGCACCCCCACCGAGGAGACGCTCGCCGGAATCTGGGCGGAGGTGCTCGGGGCCGGACAGGTGGGCGCGGACGACGACTTCTTCGCGCTCGGCGGCCACTCCCTGCTGGCCACCCGGGTCATCAGCCGTATCCGGGCCGCCCTCGGCGCCGAACTCTCCCTGCGCACGCTCTTCGAGACGCCCCGCCTGACGGACGTGGCGGCGGCCGTCGACGACGCCACCGGCACCCCGCGCCACACCCCCATCACCCGCACGGACCACCGGGGCCCGCTCCCCCTGTCGTACGCGCAGGAACGCCTCTGGTTCCTCGACGACTTCGCCCCCGGCGCGGGCCAGTACAACGTCTTCGCGACCCTCCGCCTCACCGGCGCCCTCGACCTCACGGCCCTCCAGAACGCGGTCGACGGCCTCGTCACCCGGCACGAGTCCCTGCGCACCACCTTCGCCTCGCACGACGGCCAGGGCGTCCAGATCGTGCACGACACCCTCGACATCCCCGTCCACCTCGTCGAGTTGGGCGAGCGGCGCCTGGAGGACGCCCTCCGGCGCGAGCAGGACCACCCGTTCGACCTGCGCACCGGACCGGTCGTACGGGTCACGGCGATCCGGGAGTCGGCCACGCGGCACGTCCTCGTCCTGGCGATGCACCACATCGTCACCGACGGCTGGTCCATGGGCGTGATCCTGCGTGAGCTGGGTGAGTTGTGTTCGGGGGCCGCGCTGCCTGAACTGCCTGTCCGGTACGGGGATTACGCGGTGTGGCAGCGTGAACGCCTCGCGGGTGATGCGCTGGCTGGTGAACTCGCCTATTGGCGTGAGCAGTTGGCGGGGTTGGAGCCGTTGGAGCTGCCGACGGACCGGCCGCGTCCGGCGGTGCGGTCGTCGGCGGGCTCGACGTCGGTCTTCGAGGTCCCGGCAGGCACCGCAAGGGACTTGGCCCGTGTGGGACGGGAGTCGGGGGCGAGTCTGTTCATGGTGCTGACGGCGGTGACGCAGTTGCTGCTGTCGCGTTACAGCGGTCAGCGTGACATCGCCCTCGGTACGGCGGTCTCCGGCCGTGAACGCTCTGAACTCGAAGGGCTGGTCGGCTTCTTCGTCAATACCCTTGTCCTGCGTTCGCGCATCGACGAGTCGCGTTCCTTCGCCGAACTCCTGGGTGGTGTACGGGAGACGGTCCTGGACGCCTTCGCGCATCAGGACGTTCCCTTCAGCCGGCTGATCGAGGAGTTGGCTCCGGAGCGGGACACCAGCCGTACCCCCCTCGTCCAGGCGATGCTGGTCCTCCAGAACACCCCGGAGACCGCGTTCACCCTCCCCGGACTCACCGCGCAGGAACTGGTCACCACCAGGAACGCCTCCCAGTTCGACCTGGCGCTCAGCTTCAACGAACGCCCCGACGGCACCCTCCTCGCCGCGGTCGAGTACGACACGGACGTCTTCGACGCCTCGACGATCGACCAGCTCACCGGCCACTGGCTCACCCTGGCCGCCTCGGTCACCGCCGCCCCCGACCAGTGCCTCACCGACGCCGCCCTCCTCTCCGACACCGAGACCCGCGAACTGCTCGGCGAGTGGAACGACACGACCTGCGAGCACGACCCGAAGTCGATACCCGAACTGTTCGCCGACCGCGTCGCGGCCGACCCCGACGCCCTCGCCGTCATCGGCGACGGCGACCCCCTCACCTACCGCGAGCTGGACGACCGCACCGACCGCCTCGCCCACCTCATCGCCGCCGCCGGCGTCACCGTCGAGTCCAAGGTCGGGCTCGTACTGCCCCGCAGCGCCGACATGGTCGTAGCCGTCCTCGCCGTCCTGAAGGCGGGCGGCATCTATGTGCCCGTCGACCCCTCCTACCCCCTCGACCGCATCGAGTACGTCCTCGGCGACTGCGGCGCGGACACCGTCCTGACCTGGCGCGGCCTCGCCCAGGAACTGCCCGTCGACCCGGACGTACGGGTGATCGCGCTGGACGACCCCGCCGTGGCGGCCCACCTCCAGGAGGGCGCGCCCGTGCCCCCCGGCGTCCCGGTGAGCGCTGCGAACGGCGCCTACATCATCTACACCTCCGGCTCCACCGGCCGCCCCAAGGGCGTCGTCGTCACCCACGCCGGCGTGGCCAGCCTCTCCCGCACCCAGCGGGAACGCCTGGGCGTGGCCGCGAACAGCCGCGTCCTGCAGTTCGCGTCGCCGGGCTTCGACGCCGCCTGGTGGGAGCTGTGCATGGCGCTGCTGTCCGGCGCCGCACTCGTCGTCGACCCGGACGACGAGACCGGCGGCGGCCGGGGAGCCCGCCTCGCCGAGGTCACCGCCCTGCGCGACGTCACCCACGTCACCCTCCCCCCGGCGCTGGTGGCCACCCTCGACGAGGACACGATCGCCCCCGACCTGACGATGGTCGTCGCCGGCGAGTCGTGCCCGCCCGAAGTCGTCGACCGCTGGTCACGAGGCCGCCGCTTCGTCAACGCGTACGGCCCCACCGAGACGACCGTCTGCGCCACCATGAGCGCCCCCCTCAACCCCGACTCCGGTGTCCCGCCGATCGGTTCACCCGTCGCCGACACCCGCGTCTACGTCCTCGACGAGGCCCTGCGCCCCGTCCCCGCGGGCGTCGCGGGCGAGCTGTACGTCACCGGACTGAGCCTGGCCCGCGGCTACCTCGCCCGCCCCGGCCTCACCGCGGGCCGCTTCGTCGCCAACCCCTACGCCCCCGGCACCCGCCTCTACCGCACGGGCGACGTCGTACGA
This sequence comes from Streptomyces niveiscabiei, assembly GCF_001419795.1. GTDB lineage: Bacteria > Actinomycetota > Actinomycetes > Streptomycetales > Streptomycetaceae > Streptomyces > Streptomyces niveiscabiei. The sequence continues at coordinate 1,920 of NZ_LIRL01000374.1, read as the reverse complement.
CGCCGCAAGGACGGCCAGCTGGAGTTCGTCGGGCGCGCCGACGACCAGGTCAAGATCCGCGGCTTCCGCATCGAACCCGGCGAGGTCGAGGCCGTCCTCACCGCCCACGACTCCGTCACGCAGGCCCACGTCACCGTCCACCGCGACCCGTCCGGCGTCCGGCGCCTCGTCGCCTACGCCGTACCCGCCGACGTGCACCCCGGCGACCTCCTCGCGCACGCCCGCGCCGCCCTGCCCGACTACATGGTCCCGGCCGCCGTCGTACCGATGGCCGCGCTGCCCCTCAACACCAACGGCAAGATCGACCGAAAGGCCCTGCCCGCACCGGAGTTCGGCACCGGCACCGCCTACGTCGCCCCGCGCACCCAGGCCGAGAGGACCCTCGCGGAGATCTGGGCCACGGTCCTGGGAGCCGAACGCGTGGGCGCCGAGGACAACTTCTTCGACCTCGGCGGCGACTCCATCCTCAGCCTCCAGGTCGTCTCCCGCGCCCGCCGCGCCGGACTCGACCTCTCCTCCCGCGACCTCTTCGCCCACCAGACCGTCGCCGCCCTCGCGAGCGCGGCCGGCAGCACCGGTGACATCCTCGCCGAACAGGGCACGGTCCACGGCGAGTTGGCCCTCACCCCGATCCAGGACTGGTTCTTCGCCACCCACCCCACGGCCCCCGAGCACTTCAACATGGGCATGGCGCTCGAACTCCCCGCCGACACCGACCTGCCGGCCCTGCGCCACGCCGTGACCGCGCTCCTCGCCCACCACGACGCCCTGCGCCTCATGTTCACCCGCGCCGACGGCACCTGGTCCGGCCGCATCCGCCAACACCTCGACACCGACGCCGTGTTCACCGTCCACGACCTCGCCACCGAGGACTGGGACCGGCTCGGACGGGACACCCAGGCCGGATTCCACCTCCAGGACGGCCCACTGATCCGGGTCCTCGTGGGCGAGAACGGCCCGTCCGAAGCCGTACGCGTCCTGATCGTCGCCCACCACCTCCTGGTCGACGGCGTCACCTGGCGCATCCTCCTCGAAGACCTCCAACACGCCTACCGGCAAGCCGAGTCGGGCATGAACGCCGACCTCGGGCCCAAGACGACGTCGATCCGCCAGTGGGCCGAGCGCCTCGGCGGGTACGACTTCGACGGGCAGGCGGAGTACTGGCGTTCGGTCACGGAGGCCGCGCACGTCGAGCTGCCCGTGGACCACCCGGGCGGCGAAAACACCGTCGCCGCACAGGAGTTCGTCTCCGTGTCGCTCGGCACGGAGGAGACCGAGGCGCTGCTGTCGCGGGTCCCGTCGGTGTACCGCACGCAGGTCAACGACGTCCTGCTCACCGCCCTCGGACGCACCCTGCGCACCTGGACCGGGCGCGACCGCGTCCCCGTCCACGTGGAGAGCCACGGCCGCGAGGAACTCTTCGACGACGTCGACCTGACCCGTACGGTCGGCTGGTTCACCTCGCTGTACCCGGTGGCCCTGCGGCTTCCCGGCGGCGACTGGGGGGCCGAAGTCCGCGCCGTGAAGGAGCAGTTGAGGGCGGTCCCGGACCGGGGCGTCGGCTACGGCGTCCTGCGCCACCTCGACCGTGCGCTGCCCGCCGGGCCCGACCCGCTCATCACCTTCAACTACCTCGGCCGCCTCGACATGGCCCCCAAAGACTCCTGGTACCTGTCCACAGCCCTCAACCCCGGTGGCGAACACAGCCCCCGCGAACAGCGCACCCACCTCCTCGACGTCACCGCGGGCGTCCACGAGGGACGTCTCGTCTTCTCCTGGGCCTACTCCGCCGGGCTCTTCGACGAGACGACCGTACGGCGGCTCGCCGAGCGGCTCGCCGCCGAACTGGTGGCGTTCGCCGAGCACTGCGCCGCCGCGGGCGTGGGGGGATGCACGCCGTCCGACTTCCCGCTCGTCTCC
>NZ_LIRL01000373.1 GCF_001419795.1 Streptomyces niveiscabiei | reverse complement strand
GTTCAGGACCGCGTCCGTGAGGCGGGTGGTCGCGTGGCGGAGGCGGGGGCGGGGGTGGGCTGTGGCTTGGCCCTGGGTGCGGATGCGGGTGTCGTGGGGGATGTGGATGATCGCGGCGGCGCGGTCGGTCGCGGTGGTGAGGGTTGTGCGGAGGGGGGCGGGGAGGCGGCCGTCCGAGGTGCCGACCAGGGCGATGACCGTGCGGGCCAGGGGGAGGGCCTCGGCGTCCAGGGTTTTCGTCGCCTGGATCAGGGACTGGATGCCGTCCGCTGTCGCGGGGGCGCACAACACCGGGATCGCGTAGGGGAGTTCGTACCAGTCGCGGGTCAGGGCGCGGGTGCCGGTGTGGCGGGCCGTGAGGAGGTCGTGGGACAGGGGGTGCGGGGTGTCCGCGACGACCGCCTGCCAGCCGCCGATCGCCGCCAACTGGTACCAAGCTGTGGGGAGTTGGGGGAGGTCGAGGAGGGGCGGGGCGTGCCAGGCGCGGGTGTCGGAGAGGATGTGCGGGCCGGTGTCCCCGACCGCGCACGCCTGGCGTACCGCCGTCCGTGTCAGGGGCTGGTCCGGGGGCAACACGGCGAGCCCCGTGGCCCGTTGGGGCGCGAGGTGCGGTGGCCAGGACGACGCGAGCCTCGGCGCGAGGTCCAGCAGGACCGTGTCCGCGACCCCGGCCAGCCCCTTCGCGAGCAGGTGCGACACCGTCGTACGGCCGCTGCCGCCCGTCGCGGCGAGGACCGGGACGAGCAGGCGGGAGCCGATCGGGAGGTGCGGTACCGCGACCGGTGCCGTGCCCATCGTCCCTCCCTCGCCGTACGTCTCCGACGTGCGACTTTACGCTGGCCCGCGGGTGGAGGAGGCGGGGATCGTGTGAATGTGCGGGCGGTACGGTTCGCGCAGCAGTACGAACCAGTGATGAACCCAACCGTACGAGGGAGCCATGTCCGAGCCGCAGTACCGCCCGTGGGGGACGGTGACCCCCGAGTTCTGGTCCGTGTCCACACCGCCGGGGCTCTCCGCCGAGACCCTCCGCGCGCGGCTCGTGAAAGTCGCCGAGGTCGCGCAGTCCGGGCAGCCGGCCGACGCGGCGGTCCTCGCGGAGAAGCTGGACCAGGACGTGACCCGCGAGTACGGCGGTTTCCACCTCTACACCGCCCAAGTCCGCGAAGTCCGCGGCTACTTGGCCACCCTCACCGGCGACCACTCCACCGGCCTCGCCTGGTACCTCCACGGCGCACAACTCCGCGCGACCATCCAGGGCGCCGACCACCCCGACGTCGCCGCGGCCTCCCGCCGCGCCTTCAGCCTCTGGCGCGCCATCCCCTCCGACAACCTCGAACGCCCCCACCTGGGCGCGGAGTTGCTCCGCGTGACGACGGAACTCCATGGCGAGGAGGCGGCGGTGGTGCGGCGTACGCGGGAGTGCTTGTACGACCTTGTCCTGCCGACGTCGTAGGGGGTGCGGCTGTTTTCCTCGCCGGGTGGTGGACGCCGAGGCGCGGTCGGCGGTCGCGGACGAGCTTGGGCTCGGCTGAGGGCTCTGTTCAGTGTCCGGCGGGGAGGTCCAGCTCCGCCCAGACCGTCTTGCCGACGGTCAGGTGCTCGACTGCCCAGCGGTTCGCGAGGTGTTGGACGATCAGCAGGCCCCGGCCGGTGGTCGTGTCGGGGGTCGGGGTGCGGTGTTCCGGCAGGGCCTCGCCCTTCGGGTCGGTCACCGCGATGCGGAGGGACTTGGCGGTGAGGGACGTCTCGACGCGGTACAGGCGGCCGGGGAGTCTGCCGTGCAGGATCGCGTTCGTGCACAACTCGCTGGTGATCAGGGCGGCGTTGAGGGCGAGGGCGGGGTGGCCCCAGGAGGTGAGGAGGGTGGTGA
>NZ_LIRL01000372.1 GCF_001419795.1 Streptomyces niveiscabiei | reverse complement strand
GGCAGGGGGTGAGCCTCGGAAACGCCGACGGCCCGGCCCCGTGAGAGGGGGCCGGGCCGTCGGCGTTCGTCGCTGCTCAGCCGTCCGTCGGCTCCACGGCGGCGGCCTTCCGTGTGCGGCGCGGTTTCACGACCGGCTCCTCCGTCGCCTGCGCCGGGATCTCGGCGGCGGTGGCCGCCTTCCGGGTCGTACGGCGGCGCGGCTTGGCCTCCTCGGCGGCCTCGNNNNCTTGCGGGTCCGACGCGGCTTGGGAGCCTCGGCAACACCCTCAGCCGCGTCGACAACGGCCTCGGCGGCCTTCGTCGCGGCCGTCTTGCGCGTCCGACGGGGCTTGGCCTCGACGGCGTCGTCCGCGGCCGTCTCCACGGCGGCGGCGGTCTTCCGCGTACGGCGCGGCTTGGCCGCTGCCTCGACGACCCCCTCAGTCGCCTCCACGACGGCCTCGGCGGCCTTGGTGGCGGCGGTCTTGCGGGTCCGACGCGGCTTCGCCTCGACGGCCTCGGCCGTGTCGACAGCGGCTTCGGCGGCCTTCGCGGCGGCCGTCTTGCGCGTACGGCGCGGCGCGGCTTCGGCGACCTCGGCGGGAGCCTCGGCAACGGGCGCGGCTTCGGCGGCCTTGGCCGCAGCCGTCTTCCGGGTCCGACGGGGCTTGGCCTCGACGGTCTCGACGACAGCCTCAGCGGCCTCCACGACAGCCTCGGCAGCCTTGGTGGCGGCGGTCTTACGGGTCCGGCGAGGCTTGGGAGCCTCGACAACGCCCTCAGCGGCCTCCACAGCGGCCTCGGCAGCCTTGGCGGCGGCCGTCTTGCGCGTACGGCGCGGCGCGGCCTCAGCGGCGGCTTCAGCAACCGGCGCGGCCTCGGCGGTCTTCCGCGTACGCCGGGGCTTGGCCTCGACCGCGTCGACCACCGCTTCGGCGGCCTCCACCGGAGCGGCGGCGGTCTTCCGCGTACGGCGCGGCTTGGCCGCTGCCTCGACGACAGCCTCAGCGGCCTCCACGACGGCCTCGGCCGCCTTGGTGGCGGCGGTCTTGCGGGTCCGGCGCGGCTTCGCCTCGACGGCCTCCACGACAGCGGCGGCCTCAGCCGTCACCTCGGCGACCACAGGAGCCTCGACAGCCTGCGTCGACTCCTTACGTGTGCGCGTACGGCGACGCGGTGCCGCCTCGGCGGTCTCGGCAGCGGCCGGCGCCGACGGCGTCGTACCGGTGGCCGACTCGGTCTCGACCACGGACGCGACGGGCGCCTGGCCCTGCTCGTCACCCCTGCGCGTGCGCGTACGGCGACGCGGCTTGCCCTCGGCGGTGTCGACAGCGGCCTCGGCGGCCGGCGCCTGCTCGACGGACGGCGTCACCGGCGTCGCGACGGCCGACTCCTGCGCCCCACCGCGCGTACGGCGCCGACGGCGCGGCGTACGGCCGGCCGGGGCCGCCTCCTCGACGGCGGACGGCTGCTGCTCCACGACGGGCGCGGCGCCCTGCTCCAAAGGCGAGCCGTTGCGCGTACGGCGACGGCGGCGCGGCGTACGGGACGGGCGCTCGGAACCGGCCTCGGCGGGCGCGGACTCGCCCCGGCCACCACGGCGGTCCCGGTCACCCGAGCCACGACGGCGGTCCCGGTCACCACGGCCACGACCGCGGCCACCCGGCTCGCCCAGGTCCTCCAACTCCTCCGCGTCGAGACCCGCGCGCGTGCGCTCGGAACGCGGCAGGACACCCTTCGTGCCCGCCGGGATGTTCAGGTCCTCGAAGAGGTGCGGGGACGTCGAGTACGTCTCCGGCGGGTCGTTGAAGTCGAGCTCCAGCGCCTTGTTGATGAGCTGCCAGCGCGGGATGTCGTCCCAGTCGACGAGGGTGATCGCCGTACCCGACGCGCCCGCGCGACCGGTGCGGCCGATACGGTGCAGATACGTCTTCTCGTCCTCGGGGGACTGGTAGTTGATGACGTGGGTGACGTTCTCGACGTCGATCCCGCGCGCGGCGACGTCGGTGCAGACCAGCACGTCGACCTTGCCGTTGCGGAACGCGCGCAGCGCCTGCTCGCGCGCGCCCTGGCCGAGGTCGCCGTGGACCGCGCCGGAGGCGAACCCGCGGCGCTCCAGCTGCTCGGCGATGTCGGCGGCCGTCCGCTTGGTGCGGCAGAAGACCATCGCGAGCGCGCGGCCCTCGGCCTGGAGGATGCGGGCGACCATCTCGGGCTTGTCCATCGAGTGCGCGCGGTAGACGTGCTGCGCGATGTTCGCGACGGTCGCGCCCTCGTCGTCCGGCGCGGTAGCGCGGATGTGCGTCGGCTGCGACATGTACCGGCGCGCGAGGCCGATGACGGCGCCCGGCATGGTGGCCGAGAACAGCATCGTCTGACGCCGCGCCGGCAGCATGTCCATGATCTTCTCGACGTCGGGCAGGAAGCCCAGGTCGAGCATCTCGTCGGCCTCGTCGAGGACCAGGCACCGGACGTGCTTGAGGTCGAGCTTCTTCTGGCCCGCGAGGTCGAGCAGACGCCCAGGGGTGCCGACGACGACGTCGACGCCCTTCCTGAGGGCCTCGACCTGCGGTTCGTACGCGCGACCGCCGTAGATCGCCGTCACGCGCACGTTGCGGACCTTGCCGGCCGTCAGCAGGTCGTTCGTGACCTGCGTGCACAGCTCGCGCGTGGGGACGACGACGAGGGCCTGCGGAGCGTCTGTGAGCGCCTCAGGGGCGGCGCGGCCGGCCTCGACGTCCGCGGGGACGGTGACGCGCTCCAGGAGCGGCAGACCGAAGCCCAGCGTCTTTCCGGTGCCCGTCTTGGCCTGGCCGATGATGTCCGTGCCGCTGAGGGCGACGGGGAGGGTCATCTCCTGGATGGGGAAGGGGTTGATGATGCCGACGGCTTCGAGGGCCTCGGCGGTCTCGGAAAGGATTCCGAGCTCTCTGAACGTCGTAGTCAGGGTGCTGCCTCTTCTGTGTACGCGGTGCGAGGCGAGCGCGGGGGTCTTTGACGGACCGTGCCGGGGGACGTCGGCGGCCTTACGGACCAGCCGTAGGGCACGGGACCTCTGCCGACGCTCTAGCGCTCGTACCGCTGAGGGTCCCTCCGGACGCCGTACGCGATGTGCCGTACGGACCAGGAGGGCTGTCGGGTCGGAGCCGATCGGGCCAGCGACCGGGCATCCTCATACATGGGCCTGCGAAGTACACGAGGTACCAGCAGGCGCATTACCACCATACCCCGGAATCGTGCACATGTGATGGCCGATTCGGTCACGTCATCGTTCTCACAGGGTTCGGCCCTGAGGATCGTACGGCCGCAGCCCCGCTCGGCGGCGGGGCTCACGGCCTCTCGTCGGCGGACTATTGTGCGTTTCATGACGACGTCTGACCACGCCAACGAGTCCGCCGAAACCCCCGAGCACACCGGCATCGCCGCCCAGGACTGGGACCGGGCGGCGACCGAGCCGCAGTACCGGGCCGCCGTCGTGGACCTCCTCGGCGCGCTGGCCTACGGCGAGCTCGCGGCGTTCGAACGGCTCGCGGAGGACGCGAAGCTGGCGCCCACCCTCGCGGACAAGGCCGAGCTGGCGAAGATGGCGTCCGCCGAGTTCCACCACTTCGAGCGGCTGCGGGACCGGATCACCGAGATCGGCGCGGAGCCCACCGAGGCCATGGAGCCGTTCGTCGCGGCCCTCGACGGCTTCCACCGCCAGACGGCGCCCTCCGACTGGCTGGAGGGGCTCGTGAAGGCGTACGTCGGTGACTCCATCGCCAGCGACTTCTACCGGGAGGTCGCCGCGCGGCTCGACTCCGACACGCGCGCGCTGGTCCTCGCCGTCCTCGACGACACCGGCCACGCCGGGTTCGCCGTCGAGCGCGTGCGCGCGGCCATCGACGCCGACCCGCGCGTGGGCGGGCGGCTCGCGCTGTGGGCGCGGCGGCTGATGGGGGAGGCGCTGTCGCAGTCCCAGCGGGTGGTCGCCGAGCGGGACGCGCTGTCGACCATGCTGGTCGGCGGGGTGGCCGACGGGTTCGACCTCGCGGAGGTGGGGCGGATGTTCTCGCGAATCACCGAGGCGCACACGAAGCGGATGGCGGCGCTGGGGCTGGCTGCCTGACGGTGGCCGCCTGAAAGGGCGTCAGGGGCGCGGGGAGTCGTCCGCGCCCGCGTGGGTGTCCCGGCCGTTACGCCGGGATCGATCGCTCCCGCAAGCGCCCCGCCGACGGGCGCAGCAGCAGCGACAGGGACGCCGTCGCCACCACCACCGCGCCCAGCAGGCTCGGCAGCAGGCCCGAGGCGAACGCCGTGTGCGTGACGAAGTCGCCGAACAGGGCTCCGGCCGTGCCGGTCGTCAGGACCAGGGAGGCGGCCGGGAGACGGTGCGGGAGGCGGCGGACCGCTGCCCACGCGAGCGTCAGGCCGAGCAGCGCGGAGGCGAGCGCTTCGAAGATCATGTGGGTCCCTCCCGTACGGCCGTCCCGTGCACCAAGGTCGTAGCCGTCATACCCGTGACCTGCGGAATGCAATCCTCCCCTGTGCGGGAGATGTGCGCCGTCCGTGAAGAAACGATCAAGGGCCCGGCGACTGTGACAGTCGCCGGGCCCTCGCGTGCCTGTGCCTTACGCGCCGAAGCCCACCTTGCGCGGAGCCGGCTCGCCGAGCTCCACGTAGGCCAGACGGTCCGCCGGGACCAGGACCTTGCGCCCGTGGTCGTCCACGAGGCTGAGCAGCGACGACTGGCCCGCCAGTGCCTCGGCCACCGCCCGCTCGACCTCCTCCGCGCTCTGACCGCTCTCCAGAACGATCTCGCGGGGCGCGTGCTGCACGCCGATCTTGACCTCCACGGCTATGTCCCTCCGACGGTCAGTGAGTGCGCGGGCGTCCGCGCCGTACGCTGCACACATTAGCCCGGCGGGGCGACGGACACGGCGCGGGCCACCCACGCCAGGAGCGAACACCGTCCGGGAACAAAAACGCGAACTGTGGCGTCGGTGGGCTGCCGTGGCGCCGGTGACGTCCGCGTCAGGCGCCGTTCTGGTCCGCCCCGTGCTGTTCGGTTCCGTGCTGCTCGGCTCCGTGCAGCGGGAATCCGGCGATGCCGCGCCAGGCGAGCGAGGCCAGCAGCTGGACGGCCTGGTCGCGCGGGACGCTGCGGTCGCTGTGCAGCCATGAGCGGGCGACGACCTGGGCGAGCCCGCCGAGCCCGGAGGCCAGCAGCATCGACTCCGCGCGCGAGAGGCCCGTGTCCTCGGCGATGACGTCGCAGATCGCCTCGGCGCACTCGTTCGCCACCTTGTCGACGCGCTCGCGCACGGCCGGCTCGTTCGTCAGGTCCGACTCGAAGACCAGCCGGAAGGCGCCGCCCTCGTCCTCCACGTACGCGAAGTACGCGTCCATCGTCGCGCGCACGCGCTGCTTGTTGTCGGTCGTCGACGCCAGCGCTGTGCGCACCGCTTGGATCAGCGCCTCGCAGTGCTGGTCGAGGAGCGCCAGGTACAGGTCGAGCTTGCCCGGAAAGTGCTGGTAGAGCACCGGCTTGCTGACACCCGCGCGCTCGGCGATGTCGTCCATGGCGGCCGAGTGGTAGCCCTGTGCCACGAACACTTCCTGGGCGGCGCCCAGCAACTGGTTCCGCCGGGCACGGCGCGGCAGGCGCGTGCCTCGCGGGCGCGTAGCCTCAGTCTGCTCGATGGCTGTCACGCCGCCTCCCAAAGTCGTCCACATGCGGTGTGCTGTGCTGGCCGCGCCGCCATCGTACTTTTCGGTAACCGTGGTGTGCGCGGTGCGAGCGCAGAATTTCACGGACCGGGGCGGCGGGAAAAGCCGCACAGAAGTGACGCGAGGGGTTTCGGCCCAGCACGTTCCGGGCATACGAGGCGCTCTCGAGGGCCCTCCCGGAGGCGGCCGGCCGGATCAGCGGTAGTCGTCCTCGTCCTGCGCGACCACCCGGGACTGCTCCAGCAGGTCCCCCTCGGCGGCGCGGGTCGGGTCCGCGTCCTCCAGGGAGTCGTCCTGGTGCGGGGTCAGCTCCGCGCGCTGCTCGGCGGCGTCGTTCTCGGGGGCCTCGACGTCGGTCTGTCCGTCGCGCTGTGCGTCGTGCTCGAAGGTGTCGGGATCCGTGGGGTCGACGGGATCGGTGGCCATGACGGGTCTCCTTTCCGCTGGGGTTCGCGTCCACCGGGTGCCGGGGGAAGCCGAGGGGTTCCGGGCGGTGCCGACGGGGTCCGGCTGATGCCGATGGGTCCGGGTGGTGCGGAGTTGCTTTCGAGCCTAGGAGACGTCCCGCGCGGGTGCCATGTCGCGTCGGCCCGCGCGTGTGCGCGGGCCGTCCGCCGACCGATCGTGTTCCGGTGTGATCGGTTCCGTTCTTCTCTTGTGCCTTCTGTCACGCCTTCTGTGGCGGCGATCGCATGTAAGGGGGTGTGATCGTCTCGTAACATTGCCGCATGTCTTCGACCGAGGTGCCAACTCCGCCGCCCGCCAACGTCTTTCCCAAGGCGTTGCCCGTCCGGGTCGCGGAAGGCGAGCGCCTGAGGTCGGTGCGGCTGCCGGGGGCGACGCTCACGGTCCGTTCCCGGCCCCCCGCGCGCGAGGGGCTGCCTCCGGCGCTGTACGTCCACGGCCTGGGCGGTTCCTCGCAGAACTGGTCGGAGCTGATGCGGTGCCTGGAGGGCGACGTCGACAGCGAGGCCGTCGACCTGCCGGGCTTCGGCGACTCCCCGCCGCCGGACGACGGCAACTACTCGGTCTCCTCGCACGCGCGCGCGGTCATCCACCTCCTCGACTCCTCGGGGCGCGGCCCGGTCCACCTGTTCGGCAACTCCCTGGGCGGCGCGGTCTCCACGCGCGTCGCGGCCGTCCGCCCCGACCTGGTCCGCACGCTCACCCTGGTCTCGCCGGCCCTCCCCGAGATCCGCGTCCAGCGCACCGCCCTCCCGACGGGACTGCTCGCCGTGCCCGGCGTGACCGCCCTGTTCACCCGCCTCAGCCGCGACTGGACGCCGGAGGACCGCGTCCGGGGCGTCACGGCGCTCTGCTACGGCGATCCCGCGCGCGTGACCCCGGAGGGCTTCCAGGCCGCCGTCGAGGAGATGGAGCGGCGGCTGCGGCTGCCGTACTTCTGGGACGCGATGACGCGCTCCGCGCGCGGGCTCGTCAACTCCTACACCCTCGGCGGCCAGCACAACATGTGGCGCCAGGCCGCCCGCGTCCTCGCCCCCACACTGCTGGTCTACGGCGCCCGCGACCAGCTCGTCGGCTACCGCATGGCCCGCAAGGCCGAGCGCACCTTCCGCGACTCCCGGCTGCTGTCCCTGCCCGACGCCGGGCACGTCGCGATGATGGAGTACCCGGAGGCCGTCGCCGCCGCCTTCAGAGACCTCCTCGCCCAGACCGCCGACGCCGACACCGGGAGCTGAGGCGCGTGGGACGGCACAGCCGACGGGGACCCGCGCCGAAACCGGCGAAGAAGGGGACCGGGGCCGCGCAGGGCGGGGCTCCCGCCGAGGGCGCCGCCCCCTCGCGGGGCGGGTTCCCGTCGCCTGGGGGTTCCGGTGAGCGGCCTCCGCTGCCCACGCGCAACTCCGAGGCGTCCTGGCACGAGAGCGGGGCGCCCTCCGCCGGGCCCTATCGCGGGAACGGCGCGCCCCAGGGGGGTGTTCCTCAGGGGACTCCTCCTTATGGTTTTCCCCCGCTCGACGGGACGCCCGCGCGCGGGTACCCCTCGGTGCGCGGGGGGCATCCCGAGCAGCGGGAGGCCGGGGG
>NZ_LIRL01000371.1 GCF_001419795.1 Streptomyces niveiscabiei | reverse complement strand
GCGGGACGTCCCGCCGCGCCAACAGGTCGGCGTAGTGCCGGACTTCGGACTCGATGTCCGGCGAGTCGTCGTCGGGGTAGAAGTTGCAGGCCGGTACGACCCCGTCGACGTCACCGGTCGCGCCCGCGATGTCGCCCTGCCCGGAGCAGGCGATCAGCGGGACGGTGATGCCGTGCCGAAGTGCCGTGTCCCGCAAGGACGTTACGTACCCTTCCCGGTCCGCGCAGTCGAAGAAGTCCAGCTCGTTCTCCAGCTGCACCATGATCACCGGCCCGCCGGACGGGAGTTGGCGTTCGGCCAGCAGGGGCAGCGCCCGGTCGAACCAGGCCGTGACCTGCTCCAGGTAGCGCGGCTCGTTCTGACGGACCCTCAACTCCGGGTCCAGGCCCAGCCAGGCGGGCAGCGCGCCGCCGTCCCACTCCGAGCAGATGTAGGGGCCGGGGCGGGCGATGACGTACAGGCCCTGCTCGTGGGCGAGGTCGAGGAACGCGGCGACGTCGCGCCGGCCCTCGAACGACCACTGCCCCGGGGCGAGTTCGTGGAAGTTCCACGGCAGGTAGACGTCGATGCAGGTGTAGCCGGACGCCTTCACCTGGGCGAGGCGCGCGCGCCACTGCTCCCGGGGGAGGCGGAAGTAGAAGAGGGAGGCGCACAGGAGGGTGCGGGGGCGGCCGTCGATCCACACCGCCCGGCCGTCCACATGGATGGTGGTCACTTCACTCCCGCGCTTCCGCCGCTGATGTCCATCTCGTAGAGGTATTTCTGTCCGATGTAGTAGACGATGATCATGGGGAGGGCGAGCAGGATCGAGCCGACCATGACCAGGTTCCAGGGCGGTGCCTGACCGGCCTGCGAGGTCGCGGTGATGTACTGCACGCCGAGCGCGAGCGGCATCTTCGACTCGTCGTTGAGGTAGATCAGGGGGCCCATGAAGTCGCCCCAGGTGTGGGTGAGGGTGAAGATGCCGATGGCGATCAGGACCGGCCTGAGCATCGGGAACATGATCCGCCGGTAGATGCCGAAGAAGCCCAGGCCGTCCATCATCGCGGCCTCGTCGAGCTCGCTGGGCAGCCGGGAGACGAACTGCCGTACCAGGAACACGTTGAAGGCGTTGGCGAAGAAGTTCGGCACGATCAGCGGCAGGAAGGTGTTCACCCAGCCGAGGTCCCGGAAGAGGATGAACTGGGGGATCATCGTGATCTGCGTCGGGATCATCATGGTCGCGATGACGATCAGGAACATCGCGTTCTTGCCCGGCGCCCGCAGGCGGGCGAAGGCGTAGCCGACGAGGCCGCTGGAGAGGATCTGCCCCGCCACCGAGAACAGCGAGATGAGCACGGAGTTGAGCAGGAAGGTGCCCACCGGCAGGTCGGTGCTGAAGACCCGGGAGAAGTTGTCCCAGTGGAACTCCCGCGGGATGACCGTGAACGAGCCGGAGTTCACGGTGGCGTCGCTCGACAGGGCGATCGAGCCGACGAAGACCAGCGGGGTGGTCAGGATCGCCGCGACGATCAGCAGGGTGCCGTAGGTGAACGGGGTCGCGCGGAACGCCCGTACGGCGGGGGCCTCGTGGCGTTTCCTGCGCAGCGGGGTGGCGAGGGTCGCCATCACTTCACCTCGGTCTCGTAGAACACCCAGCGCCGGGTGGTGCGGAAGGCGATCACCGTGAAGCCGAGGATCACCAGGAACAGCAGCCAGGAGATCGCCGAGGCGTAGCCCATCTTGTAGTAGCCGAACGCCTGGTCGAACAGGAACGGCACCATCGTCTGGGCGGCGTCGTAGCCGGCGGGGTTCTTGCCCTTGGAGACCAGGATGTAGACCTGCGAGAACACCTGGAACGCGCCGATCAGGCCCATGATCAGGTTGAAGAAGATGATGGGCGTCAGATGCGGCAGCGTGATGCTCCAGAACTGCCGCGTCGCGCTCGCGCCGTCGACCTCGGCCGCCTCGTACAGCTCACGCGGGATGCCCTTCATCGCGGCGAGCAGCAGCACGGTCGCGGCGCCCGCGCCCCACGCCGACATCAGGATCAGGGCGGGCTTGACCCAGGGGCCGTCGAACAGCCAGTTGGGGCCCGAGACGCCGAACAGGCCGAGGAAGTCGTTGATCGGGCCGTTCGGGGCGAGCACCATCCGGAAGATCATCGCGGTGGCGACCAGCGGGATCAGCGTCGGCAGGTAGATCAGGGTGCGCAGCAGTTTGCGGGCGCGGATCTGCTTGTTGAGCAGGTTGGCCAGCCACAGGCCGAGCACCAGGCCGAGCGGGACCGAGATCGCCGCGTAGTAGAGGGTGTTCCACAGGGCCTTCCAGAACACCGGGTCGTCCGTGAGGAGTGTGGTGTAGTTCTGGAAGCCGACCCACTGGGGCGAGTTGAAGGAGTCCCAGTCGGTCAGGGAGTAGTAGACCGACGCGATCATCGGGCCCAGCAGGAAGACCAGGAAGCCGATCACCCACGGCGAGATGAACAGGTAGAAGGCGAGGGCCTCGCGGCGCCGGCGCTTGGAGAGCTTCGGTTTCTTCGGCGCGGTGGGGGGTTTGGTGGCCGCCGGGGCTTCAGGCGGCGGGGTCGGTGTGGTCGTGGTCGCCATCGCCGGTCATGACCCGGACTTGATGAGGGCCTCAAGGTCCTTCTGCACGGCGGTCAGTGCCTTCTTGGCGCTGCGCTCCTTGCCGAGCCAGAAGTCGGCGAGGCCGTTGGAGATGGTGTCGATCATCTGCTGCCACTCGGGGATGAACGGCGCGCGGAAGACGAACGCGCTCGACTCGGCGAACACGCCCATGTCCACCTGGGTCTTCATCCACGCGGGCTTCAGGAACGCCTGGCTCTTCTGCACCTCCAGGTTGGCCGGCACGTCCTGGCCGGAGGCGATGATCTCCGTCTGCGCCTCGGGGGAGGTGAGGAAGTCGATCGCCTTGAACGCGTTATCGCGCTGCTTGGACGTACGGGAGATGGCGAGGCCGCTGCCGAACGCCGACACGGCCTGCTTCTTGCCGCGCCACATCGGGGCGATGTCCCAGGCGAACGTTGTCTTCGTCAGGCCCGACATGACCCAGAAGCCGTTGGCGTGGGTGGCGACCTTCTGGTTGGGGAAGGCCTGGTCGCCGCCGATGTCGGGGCCCATGTCGGCGTAGTCCGCCTTGCTGGGCACGACCTTGTGCTTGAAGACCAGGTCGCCCGCCCACTGGAGCGCCTCGACCACGGCGTCGCTGTCGACGGCGGGCCGGCCGTTCGCGTCGATGATGGTGCCGCCGTTCTGGTAGGCGAGGCTCCACCACTGCGGGAACCACTCGGCCCCGCTGTAGCCCCACACCTTGCCGGGGACCGTCAGCTCCTTGAACGCCGCGAGGGTGTCGTCCCAGGTCCAGTCCGCCGTCGGGGCCTTGATGCCCTTCTTGTCGAACATGTCCTTGTTGTAGAACACGGTGACCGCGCCGGAGCGGTCCGGGATCGCGTACAGCTTGTCCTGGTACGAGTACAGCGAGCCGACCGGGCCGAAGCGCTGCTCGGGGTCGAGCTTCGCCGCCTTGGCGAGGTCGTCGAGGGGCAGGAGCTGGTTCTTGCTGGAGTACGTGTTGACGCTCTCGGCGACCTGCATGATGTCCGGCCCGTTGCCGCCGGCGATCATCGTCTGGACCTTCTGCGGGTACGAGTCGCCCGGGATCAGCTGGACCTTGACCTTGAGGTCCGGGTACTTCTTGACCAGCAGGTCGATGCGGGCCTGGTACGCCTTGCGATCGTTGTCGCCGCCCCACACCGTCATCACGAGCGGGCCGCCGCTGGAGCCCGAGGCGGAGTTCCCGCAGGCCGTGAGCGTGATGACCCCGGCCGCGGCGCTCATGCCGAGGAACCCTCGGCGCGACATCTGCATTCTGTCAACTGGCATGACTCATCCCCTGGTTGAGGTGCGGGAGCGCACAGGAAGGTGGTGACGACAGCCGGCCGGGGCTTTGCGTGGCGGTTAAATTAACCCTCGATCAAATCGAGCCACAAGCCCTTGTTCCACAGGAGTTTCGGGAGGGTTCCGCTTCGTCGGCGCGGGACAGCAAAAAGACCCCAGATCAACTGGGGTCTTCGCTGGTGTCCGAGGGGGGACTTGAACCCCCACGCCCGATAAAGGGCACTAGCACCTCAAGCTAGCGCGTCTGCCATTCCGCCACCCGGACAAGGTGTCTGCCGTTCGCGGGGGTGTTCCCCGCGGCGACATGGACAACAATACCAAGGTTTCGGGGTGCGTTTCACCTGCGTATCCGCAGGCCGGGGGCCGGGCGGGGAGGCCGCGCGGCCCGGCGACCCGCAGTGATCGCACGGTCACCCGACCCCGTCAAGACCACCCCGGCGGCGGGGTGCCGGGTTCCGGCCCTCCTCGGTGGGCGCGAAGGGGCAGGCCGGCGCGGGGCGCACGCCCGGCGATCTCGGCGACCACCACCCCGGCACCCTCCGCGAGGCCGGAATCCGGATGTCCGAAAGTGCCGCGCACCCCCTGGACAGCACCCCCGGGATGCGGGATAACAAGGTCCATACAGTATTCGTCGACTGTATGCAATGTGCCGCATACGGCATTCCTTCCTCCTGCGACCACCCCTACGAAGGGACAGGTTCCGCCATGCCCGAGGACACCCAGGACACCGGGAGCACCGTCTCCGGCGGCCATCTCGTCGCCAAGGCGCTGAAGGCCGAAGGCGTCGACCGCATCTACACGCTCTGCGGCGGCCACATCATCGACATCTACGACGGCTGCGTCGACGAGGGGATAGAAGTCGTCGACGTCCGCCACGAGCAGGTCGCCGCCCACGCCGCCGACGGCTACGCACGGATCACCGGCAAGCCCGGCTGCGCGGTCGTCACCGCCGGACCGGGTACGACGGACGCGGTGACCGGCGTCGCGAACGCCTTCCGCGCCGAGTCCCCGATGCTCCTGATCGGCGGTCAGGGAGCGCTCACCCAGCACAAGATGGGCTCCCTCCAGGACCTCCCGCACGTCGACATGATGGCGCCGATCACGAAGTTCGCGGCGACCGTCCCGGACACGGCCCGCGCCGCCGACATGGTGTCGATGGCGTTCCGCGAGTGCTACCACGGCGCCCCAGGACCCGCCTTCCTGGAGATCCCGCGCGACGTCCTGGACGCGAAGGTCCCCGTCGACAAGGCCCGCGTCCCGCGGACCGGCGCCTACCGCGCCTCGACCCGCTCGGCCGGCGACCCCGAGGCGGTCGAACGGCTCGCCGACCTCCTCGTGCACGCCGCGAAACCGGCGATCCTGCTGGGCAGCCAGGTCTGGACGACCCGCGGCACCGAGGCGGCGATCGACCTGGTCCGCACCCTCAACATCCCCGCCTACATGAACGGCGCCGGCCGCGGCACCCTCCCGCCCGGCGACCCCCACCACTTCCAGCTCTCCCGCCGGTACGCCTTCTCCGGCGCCGACGTCATCGTGATCGTCGGGACGCCGTTCGACTTCCGCATGGGGTACGGCAAGCGCCTCTCCCCCGACGCGACGGTCGTCCAGATCGACCTCGACTACCGCACCGTCGGCAAGAACCGCGACATCGACCTCGGCATCGTCGGCGACGCGGGACTGGTCCTGAAGCAGGTCACCGAGGCCGCGTCCGGGCGCCTCAATGGCGGTGCGGCGGGCCGCAAGGAGTGGCTGGACGAACTGCGCGCCGTCGAACAGGCCGCGATCGAGAAGCGGTTGCCGCAGCTGCGGTCCGACGCCTCGCCGATCCACCCCTACCGGCTGGTGAGCGAGATCAACGACTTCCTCACCGAGGACTCCATCTACATCGGCGACGGCGGCGACATCGTCACCTTCTCCGGGCAGGTCGTGCAGCCCAAGTCCCCCGGCCACTGGATGGACCCGGGCCCGCTGGGCACCCTCGGCGTCGGCGTCCCCTTCGTGCTCGCCGCGAAGCAGGCCCGCCCCGACAAGGAGGTCGTCGCGCTGTTCGGGGACGGCGCGTTCTCCCTGACCGGCTGGGACTTCGAGACCCTCGTGCGCTACGACCTCCCCTTCGTCGGCATCGTCGGCAACAACTCCTCGATGAACCAGATCCGTTACGGCCAGGCCCGCAAGTACGGGGAGGCCCGCCAGCGGGTCGGCAACACCCTCGGCGACGTCCACTACGACCAGTTCGCCCGGATGCTCGGCGGCTACGGCGAGGAGGTCCGCGACCCCGCCGACATCGGCCCGGCGCTCAGGCGGGCCCGCGAGTCGGGCAAGCCCTCGCTGATCAACGTCTGGGTCGACCCGGACGCGTACGCCCCCGGAACCATGAACCAGACGATGTACAAGTGAGGTCGGCACCCATGACCACTCCCCTGACCGCCGGCGCGACCGGCAAGGCGCTCGACGGCATCCGGGTCCTCGACATGACCCACGTCCAGTCCGGCCCCTCCGCCACCCAGCTCCTCGCCTGGCTCGGCGCGGACGTCGTGAAGCTGGAGGCGCCCTCCGGGGACATCACGCGCGGCCAGCTGCGCGACGTCCCGGACGTCGACTCGCTCTACTTCACGATGCTGAACTGCAACAAGCGCAGCATCACCCTCAACACCAAGACCGAGCGCGGCAAGGAGATCCTCACCGAGCTGATCCGGCGCTCGGACGTCCTCGTCGAGAACTTCGGGCCCGGCGCGGTGGACCGGATGGGGTTCACCTGGGAGCGGGTCCAGGAGATCAATCCACGGATCGTCTATGCCTCCATCAAGGGGTTCGGGGACGGCCCGTACACCAACTTCAAGGCGTACGAGGTGGTCGCTCAGGCGATGGGCGGGTCGATGTCGACCACGGGGTTCGAGGACGGGCCGCCGCTGGCGACGGGGGCCCAGATCGGGGACTCGGGGACGGGCGTGCACGCCGTGGCGGGGATCCTCGCGGCGCTGCTCCAGCGCGAGAGGACCGGGCGCGGACAGCGGGTCGGCGTGGCCATGCAGCACGCCGTACTCAACCTGTGCCGGGTGAAGCTCCGGGACCAGCAGCGCCTGGCACGAGGGCCGCTCTCTGAATATCCGAACGACGACTTCGGCGAGGAAGTTCCCCGTTCCGGAAACGCGTCCGGCGGCGGCCAGCCGGGCTGGGCCGTGCGGTGTGCCCCGGGGGGTCCGAACGACTACGTGTACGTCATCGTGCAGCCCGTCGGCTGGCGGCCGATCGCCGAGCTGATCGGGCGTCCGGAGCTGGCCGACGACCCCGAGTGGGCGACCCCGCAGGCCCGGCTCCCGAAGCTGGGCAAGATGTTCCAGCTGATCGAGGAGTGGTCGGCGACCCTGCCGAAGTGGGAGGTCCTGGACCGGCTGAACGCCCGGGGCGTGCCGTGCGGGCCGATCCTGTCGACGAAGGAGATCGTCGAGGACGAGTCGCTGATCGCGAACGAGATGATCGTGCGCGTCGAACACCCGGAGCGGGGCGAGTTCGTGACGGTCGGCAGCCCGCTGAAGCTGTCCGACTCCCCGGTCGAGGTGAAGAGTTCGCCGCTGCTCGGCGAGCACAACGAGGAGATCTACGCCGCCGAGCTGGGCCTCGGCGCCGACGAACTGCGGCTGCTGAAGTCGGACGGGGTGATCTGAGGTGCTCGCCGAGGACCGGGAGACACGCGTGCGCGCGGTGCTGGACGCCGTGCGCGCCGAGGGACGCACGACGCTGACGGCGCCGGAGGGCAAGGAAGTTGCCGACGCGTACGGGATCGCCGTACCGGGCGAGGAGCTGGCCCGCGACGTCGAGGAGGCGGTGGCGCACGCGGCGCGGTTCGGCGGGCCGGTGGTGATGAAGATCGTGTCGCCGGACATCCTGCACAAGACGGAGGCCGGCGGGGTGGTCATCGGCGTCGAGGGGGCGGCCGAGGTGCGGGCCGCGTTCCACCGGATCGTCGACAACGCGCGCGCGTACGACGCGGACGCGCGCATCACGGGCGTCCAGGTCCAGGAGCTGCTGCCGGAGGGGCAGGAGGTGATCGTCGGGGCGGTGACCGATCCGACGTTCGGGAAGGTGGTGGCGTTCGGGCTCGGCGGGGTGCTCGTCGAGGTGCTGAAGGACGTCACGTTCCGGCTGGCTCCGGTGAGCGCGGACGAGGCGCTGTCGATGCTGTCCTCGATCCGGGCGGCTCCTGTCCTGGAGGGGGTGCGGGGGCGTCCCGGCGTGGACCGGTGGGCGCTCGCCGAGCAGATCCGGCGGGTGTCGCAGCTGGTCGCGGAGTTCCCGGAGATCGCCGAGGTGGACCTCAACCCGGTGATCGCGACCCCTGAGGGGGCGCGCGCGGCGGACGTGCGGATCATCCTGTCCGACGCGCCCGCGCGCGAGCGGCGGCGCTACACGCGCGAGGAGATCCTCGCGTCGATGGGGCGGCTGATGCGGCCCCGGTCGGTGGCCGTGATCGGGGCGTCCAACGAGGCGGGGAAGATCGGCAATTCGGTGATGCGCAACCTGGTCGACGGCGGGTTCGCGGGGGACATCCTGCCGGTCAACCCGAAGGCGGACGACATCCTGGGGCGCAAGGCGTACCGGAGTGTCCTGGACGTGCCGGGCGAGGTGGACGTCGCCGTGTTCGCGATCCCCGCGCGGTTCGTCGCCGCCGCCCTGGAGGAGGTCGGCCGCAAGGGCATCCCGAACGCCGTGCTGATCCCCTCGGGCTTCGCTGAGACCGGGGAGGACGCCCTCCAGGCGGAGATCGTGGAGATCGCCGAGCGCTGCGGCGTACGGCTGCTGGGGCCGAACATCTACGGCTACTACTCGACCTGGCAGGACCTGTGCGCGACGTTCTGCACCCCCTACGACGTGAAGGGCGGGGTGGCGCTGACCTCGCAGTCGGGCGGCATCGGGATGGCGATCCTGGGGTTCGCGCGCAGTACGCGCACGGGCGTGTCGGCGATCGTGGGGCTCGGCAACAAGTCGGACCTGGACGAGGACGACCTGCTGACGTGGTTCGCGCAGGACCCGCACACCGAGTGCGTGGCGATGCACCTGGAGGACCTGAAGGACGGGCGGGCGTTCGTGGAGGCCGCGCGGGCGACCGTGCCGGTGAAGCCGGTCGTCGTCCTGAAGGCCGGGCGGACGGCGGCGGGCGCGCGGGCCGCCGGCTCGCACACGGGCGCGCTGGCGGGCGACGACGCCGTCTACGACGACATCCTGCGCCAGGCCGGGGTGATCCGCGCTCCGGGGCTGCACGACATGCTGGAGTACGCGCGCGCGTTGCCGGTGCTCCCGACGCCGCGCGGCGACAACGTCGTCATCATCACGGGCGCGGGCGGCAGCGGCGTCCTGCTGTCGGACGCGGTGACGGACAACGGGCTGTCCCTGATGGAGATCCCGCCGGACCTCGACGCGGCGTTCCGCCGGTTCATCCCGCCGTTCGGGGCGGCCGGCAACCCGGTGGACATCACCGGCGGCGAGCCTCCGGCGACGTACGAGGCGACGATCCGGCTCGGTCTGGAGGACCCGCGCGTGCACGCGCTGGTGCTCGGTTACTGGCACACGATCGTCACGCCGCCGATGGTCTTCGCGGAGCTCACCGCGCGCGTGGTGGCCGAGTTCCGCGCGCGGGGCGTCGACAAGCCCGTCGTGGCGTCGCTCGCGGGGGACGTCGAGGTGGAGGAGGCGTGCCAGTACCTCTTCGAGCGGGGGGTCGTGGCGTACCCGTACACGACCGAGCGGCCGGTCGCCGTGCTGGGCGCCAAGTACCGGTGGGCGCGCGCGGCGGGGCTCCTCGGGGGTGGTTCATGAGGTGAGGCGGTCGGGGGCCGGCCGACGGTGCGCGTCGGCCGGTTCCGGGACCCGTTCGCGCACGGAAGGCATGGGCCACGGACGGCTACCGGTTCTTTCGACGCCAAGGGGTGCACATTCAGATGAAGACCACCAAGTACGACTCCGCCGCCGTTCCCTACAGGGAGGTGACGGACCGGCACGGGCGCGTGTACCGGATCGGGGAGAGCGACCGGGACGTCATGGGGCGTCCCCGCTGGACCATGGTGCTGTTCCCCTGGATGGGGATGCTCGGCATCAGCTCCTCGGAGTACGCGTTCACGTCCGCCGAGGACACGCTCCACGAGGCGCATCTGTGGAGCAGCGGGCACATCTTCTGGCTGATGGGCGTCTGGGTGTTCTTCCAGGCGGCCGTGGCCTTCCCCGCGGGCCGGCTGCGGGAGAGCGGACGGCTCCCCGCGCGGTACGCGATGCTGCTCGGCGCGCTGGGCACGGTGCTGGGCTATCTGTCGCTGGCGTACGCGCCGCACGTCGCGGTCGCCTATCTGGGCTTCGGGATGTGCAGCGGCATCGGCGCCGGCCTGGTGTACGCGACCTGCGTGAACATGGTCGGCAAGTGGTATCCGGAGCGCAAGGGCGGCAAGACCGGCATGGTCAACGGCGGGTTCGCCTACGGCTCGGTGCCATTCGTGTTCCTGTTCACCTCGTACATGGACCTCGGCAACTACAAGGGCGTCCTGGTCGCCGTGGGGCTGGTCTGCTGCACGGTCGTCGCGGTCGCGGGGTGGTTCTTCAAGGACCCGCCGAAGAACTGGTGGCCCGCGAACGTCGATCCGTTACGGATGACCGACGACCCGAAGATCCGGCGGGCGCTGCTGAAGAACCCGCCGGCGGTGCGGCAGTACACACCCCGGGAGGCCGCGCGCACGCCCGTGCTGTGGATGATGTGGTTCTGCCTGCTGTGCACGGCCGGGATCAACATCTTCGGGATCGCCTTCCAGGTGCCGTTCGGCAAGGACATGGGATTCGCGGGCGGGATCGTGGCCACCGCGATGTCCCTGAAGGCGATCGTCAACGGCACCGGGCGCGGGGTGATCGGCTGGATCTCCGACCGGTACGGGCGGCGCAACACGCTCGTCGTCGTGTGTGTCGTCCTCGGCACCGCCCAGTTCGGGGTGCTGATCTCCGGACAGATGGGCAGCATGCCGTTCTTCCTGTTCTGCTCCATGGTCTCCGGGTTCGGCGGGGGCGCGATCTTCCCGCTGTTCGCCGCGATGACGGCCGACTACTTCGGCGAGAACAACAACGCCAGCAACTACGGGATGGTCTACAGCTCCAAGCTCGTCTCCGGTCTCGTGGGCTCCGGTGTCGGTTCGATCGTCGTCGGCGCCTGGGACTACGAGGGCGCGTTCGTCCTGGCGGGGTCGATCGGGCTGGCGTCCGCCGTCCTGGCGCTGTTCCTGAGGGCTCCGGGACGGCCGCACGCCCGGCGTCGCATCGTTCCCAATCCGCATCCGCTCGGTGAGGAAATGGCCTGACATGACGGCAGATCCGTACGCAGCACGCTCCTCCCTGAACGTCCCCTACCGTGAAGTGACCGACGCGCGCGGGCGCGTGTACCGCGTCGGCGAGAGCGACCGGGACATCCTCGGGCACTCCCGCAAGCTGATGATCTGGCTGCCCTGGCTCGCGATGATGGCGATCAGCGTCTTCGAGTACGCGTACGGCTCGGCGGAGGACACGCTGTCCCACGCGCACGGCTGGACGCAGTCGAACACGTTCTGGATCCTCAGCGTCTGGGTGTTCTTCCAGGCCGGCGTCGCTTTCCCGGCCGGCTGGTTGCGCGAGAAGGGCCTCCTCACGGCCCGTCAGGCCATGTACGCGGGCTCGGCACTGTGTCTCGCGGGGTTCCTGGCCCTCTCGCACCTCGACGACGTCCTGCCGGCCATCGTGGGCTTCGGCGTGGTCGGCGGCATCGGGGCCGGACTCGTCTACGCGACCTGCATCAACATGGTCGGCAAGTGGTTCCCCGAGCGGCGCGGGGCGCGGACCGGGTTCGTCAACGGCGGGTTCGCGTACGGGTCGCTGCCGTTCATCTTCGTCTTCAACTACGGGTTCGACACCGCGAACTACCACCGGGTGCTCGACCTCATCGGCTGCTACATCATGGTCGTCGTGTTCGGGTGCGCGTTCTTCTTCAAGGACCCGCCGAAGAACTGGTGGCCCGCCGACGTCGATCCGCTCGCGCACGCGGGCGCCGGGCCGGCCTCGGGGAGTCTCGCGAAGAACCCGCCCGCCGTACGGCAGTTCACCCCCAAGGAGGCCATCCGCACCGGCATGCTGCCCCTGATGTGGCTGTCCGTGGTGATGACCGCCGGTGTCTCGATCTTCGGCATCTCCTTCCAGGTCGACTACGCCAAGGAGGTCGGTTTCGGCCCGCTCGTCGCCGCCTCCTCGATGGGTGTCATGGCGGTCGTCAACGGCGTCGGCCGGGGCGTCGTCGGCTGGCTCTCCGACCGCTGGGGCCGCAAGTCCACCCTCGTCTTCGTCATCGTCGTCCTCGGTCTCGCCCAGTTCGGCGTCATCTGGGCGGGCGACGTCCGCAGCGAGGCCCTGTTCCTGTTCTTCGCGTTCCTCTCCGGGTTCGGCGGGGGCGCGTTCTACCCGCTGTTCGCCGCCCTCACCCCCGACTACTTCGGCGAGAACTACAACGCGACCAACTACGGCCTGGTGTACAGCGGCAAGCTGATCAGCGGCCTGTTCGGGGGCGGCCTCGGCTCCCTCGTCGTCGCCTCCTGGGGCTACGACGGGGCGTACGCGCTCGCAGGAGGCGTGTCGATGGTGGCGGCGGTGATCGCCCTGCTGCTGCGGCAGCCGGGCAGGGCCGTCACACCGAGCGGGGTCGGCTGAGAGGGGGCCGGTGGACAGCACGCGCGCGTGGAGGCCGTTTCCGCCGTCCACGCGCGCGTGCGTGTCTGTCAGCGGCAGCGTCTGAGGGAGGCCAGGTTGTCGTAGCCGATGCGGGCGTACGTCAGGGACTGGGCGGGGTCGGTGGCGCTGGGGGCGTTGTCCTGTTCGACCATGGGGTTGCGGTAGGCGGGGTCGCCGATGCGGGAGAAGAACGTCGTGTAGTCGATGTCGCCCGTGCCGAAGGGGACCATGTCGTAGCCCATGCCGTTGGTGGTGTTGACGGTGCCGTCCTTGGCGTGGAAGAGGGGGTAGCGGCGGCTGTTGCGGACGACCAGGGCGGCGGGGTCGAAGACCTTCTCGCGGGTGGAGCCGTCGGGGGCCGTGTACGTGTGGAACTTGTACTGGGCGACGTGGGCCCAGAAGACGTCCAGCTCCAGCCAGACGAGCCGGGGGTCGGTGACCTTGAGGAAGTACTCCAGCTTGCGGACGCCGGAGCTGCGGGTCGGCCTGCCCTGCGCGTCGAGGGGTCCGGAGTCGAGGAGGAAGCCGTAGGCGGCGTCGTGGTTGTGGGTGTACAGCTTGACGCCCGCGCGCCGGGCGATCGCGCCGAGGGCGTTCCACTTGTCGGCGGCGACGTCCCAGTCGGCCCTGTGGGAGCTGCTCGTGGGGTCGCCGCCGGTGCCCATGTGCCCCAGGCCGAGGATGTTCGCGATCTCCAGGTGCTTCTTGAACGTGTCCACTTCGGCGGGCACGAGCGGCCAGGACGGCGGGATGTACCCGTGGTTGCCGCGGGCGCGCAGCCCGTACTCGTCGAGCCAGGACCGCAGCAGCCGCGCCCCCTGCACGGACTCCAGGTTCGCCCCGCCGGGCGCGTTCGCGTGCTGCCCGTACCCGGCGAACTCGACCTGCCGGTAGCCGAACCGGGAGAGCTGCTTGAAGACCTCGCGGAACCCGGAGGGCAGGTCGGAGGCGAGCGGGTCGCGGCCGGTGGCGTCGCGGACGGTGTACAGGATGAGGCCGCGGCGGTTGGCGGGTACGAGGGCGTCACGGCCGTGGCCATGCCCGTGTCCCTGGCCTCTGTCGAGGTTCTGGGCGGCGGCCGGTGCGGCGCCGAGGACGGGGGCGGCGATCGCGGCGCCCGCGGCGGCGGTGCAGGTGCTGAGGAAGCGGCGGCGGCCGATGCCGAGGGTGCGGCGCAGGGCCTCGGCGGTGCCGGATTCGTCGTTGAACGCGGTCACGGTGTCTCGCTTTCGGATCGGTTTGGGGTTGGCTTCGGGTCTCTCTCGGGTCTCTCTCGGGTCTCTCTCGGGTCTCTCTCGGGTTGGTGGTGCGGGCTGTCCGACGGGGGGTGACGTATCGGTTCTCCGGCCGGTGACCTGGGGTTCGTCCGGCGGAGGACGGGGCTGCCCGATGGTCGGCGGACCCCGTTGTCAGTGGCGTGTGGTTACGTTGAGTCACGGCGGTCGAACGGGTCGGCTGCCGGGGCTCGGCCCGGGTCTCAGCAGGTCTCAGGGGAGTTCCTTGAGGCCCAGGCCGGTCAGGAGGTCGCGGGCCAGGGCCAGTTCGGCGGCGATGCCGTCGGCGAGCTGGGCGCGGGTGCGGGGCCGCAGCGCGGGAGGGAGGGTCTGCCAGGTGTAGGTCTCGACTTCGAGATGCCGGGTGAGCGGGTGCGGGCCGCCGACGAGGCGGGTCAGCGCGGCGCGCAGGACGGGGAGCGTGGAGGTGAGGGGCGCGGCGGGGGTCGCGTGCAGCGGGACGTGGAAGTGCGCGCGCCAGGGCGCCGTACGGGACAGGGCGTCGGTGGTGAGCGCTTCCGCGAGGTCGTCGGTGCCGGTGAGCAGGCCGGTCTCGGTGACCGTGCGGGTCTGGTGCAGGTAGCGGGGTTCGGCGAAGGCTGCGAGGGCCTCGCGGACGGCGGGGAGGTCGGGCCGCTCGGCGTGCAGGGCGGCGGAGAGCTGGGACTTGACGACGGGGACGCGGGCCGCGGCCAGGGCGTCCAGGGCGGTGTGCGGATCTTCGAAGGAGGTGGCGAGATGGCAGGTGTCGACGCAGATCCCGATGCGGGGGTGCGCGATAGCGGCGAGCGGGGCGAGGGCGTCGGCGGTGGTCTCGACGACGCAGCCGGGCTCGGGTTCGAGTCCGACGCGTACGGACCGGCCCGTCAGGTCCTCCAGCGCGTCGAGGCGTTCTGCGAGCGTGCGCAGCGCGGTGTACGCCTTGTCGCCGCGTTCCTCGTCCAGGCGGGTGCGCCAGGCGAGCGGCAGGGTGGAGACGCTGCCCTCGGTGACGTCGTCGGGCAGCAGGCCGGCGAGGACCCGCGCGAGGGCGGTGGTGTGGTCGAGGCGTTCGGGGTCGGCCCAGTCCGGCTGGTACACGCGGTACTTGACCTCGCCGGTGCCGAACCCGTCGTACGGGAAGCCGTTGAGGGTGACGACCTCCAGGCCCCGCCGGTCGAGGGCGGTGCGCAGGGTGCGCAGGGCGGACGGGTCGGTGTCCAGGGTGTGCGCGGCGTCCCGCGCGAGCCACAGGCCGATGCCGAGGCGGTCGCGGCCGAGGCGGCGGCGTACGGGCTCGCAGTGGTCGCGCAGTTGCGCGAGGACTCCGTCGATCGTCTCGGCGGGGTGGACGTTCGTGCAGTACGCGAGGTGGACGGTGGAGCCGTCGGGGTGGCGGAAGCGCATCGGTCACTCCCCTCCGCGCAGTACGGAGTTGCCCTCGTGGGTGGGCTCGGGGGCGACGACGTCCAGGTCGAGCCGGCCGCTCGCGCCGTAGAACGCGACGGGGTTGCGCCACAGGACGCGGTCCACGTCGTCCTCGGTGAACCCCTCCCCGAGCATCAGGTCGGCGACCGCGCGCGTCTTGAGGGGGTCGCTCCTCCCCCAGTCCGCCGCCGAGTTGACGAGCATCCTGTCGAGGCCGTGGCGGCGCAGGAGGGTGA
>NZ_LIRL01000370.1 GCF_001419795.1 Streptomyces niveiscabiei | reverse complement strand
CGAGAATCCCGGCCCCCTCCCCCATCACGAACCCGTCCCGCGCCGCGTCGAAGGGCCGCGACCGCCCGCGCCGCGACAACGCGCCCATGCTGTCGAACCCGGCGATCCACAGGGGGTGCACGGCCGCGTCGGCGCCCCCGGCGAGGGCGACATCGCAGACGCCGTCCCGCAGCAGCCCCATCGCCGTACCGATCGCCGTCGCCCCCGAAGCGCAGGCCGTGGAGACCCCGGAGACCGGGCCGCGCGCCCCGACCCGGAGGGCGACCTGGGCCGCCGCCATGTTGGGCAGGAACATCGGCACGAGGTACGGGGAGACCTGGGCGCCGGTCAACAGGCGTTCGTGCTGGCCGAGTTGGGACTCCGTCCCGCCGAACGCGGTGCCGACGACCACAGCGACCCGCTCCCCGTCCCAGTCCCCGGGGTCGAGTCCCGCGTCGGCGAGCGCCTCGTCGGCGGCGGCGAGAGCGAACCGGGTGTGGCGGTCGTACTGCCAACTCTGCTTCAGCGCGGGCGGATCGGGGACCGTGCACGCGAACTCGGCGCCCAGGCCCTTGAGTCGAGGGACCCGGGCCGCCGTGGCCCGCCCCGCCAGGACCGTACGCCACGTGGCCTCCCGGCCGGTGCCCCCTGGCGTCACCAGCCCGATCCCGGTGACCGCGATGTGGGCGGGGCCGTCAACTCCGTTCATTCCGCGCCTTCTCCACCAGCGCGGCCGTCGCCGCGACCGTCAGTCCGGGGTCCGCCTCCGTGTCCGGCAGGGCGATCGACCAGTGGTCGGAGAGGGTGACGAACAGCTCGACGACGGCGAGGGAGTCGAGGCCGAGATCGGTGAACGTGGCGTCGGGGGCGGGGGAGTCGGCCTCGAACTTCGTCGCCAGGAGGTGCACGAGGTGGTCGTACACGGGGGAAACCGTGGGTTCGGTGGTCGTCATGGCGGGCTCCTTCTTCGGATCGGGCCAGGTCAGCGCGGCGGAACCCCAGGTGAGGCCGCCGCCGAACGCGGTGAGGAGAGTGCGGGTCCCCGGCGGTACGGCGCGGCGCCGGGCGACGTCCGCGAGGACCAGGGGGATCGAGGCGGCGGCCGTGTTGCCGACGTCGCGGATGTTGCCGTGGCGGTGCTCGGCGCCGATGCCGAGGCGGTCGGCCACGGCGTCCAGGATGCGCTGGTTGGCCTGATGGCCGACGAACGCGCCAACTGTGCTGGCGGGCCAGTCGAGTTGGGCCAGCGTCCGCCGCGCCGAGGCCGTCATCCGGCGTACCGCCTGGCCGTACACCTCGCGGCCCTTCATCCGCAGCGTGTGCGCGGCCGTGCCGTCCAGCCGCGCCGGGTCCGGCCAACGCGAGCCGCCCGCCTCGATCATCACGTGGTCCGCGCCCGTGCCGTCGCTGCCGAGGTCGGTCGCGAGGATCGCGCCGGGTTCGTCGCGGGTGCCGAGGCCCAGGACGACCGCCCCGGCGCCGTCGCCGAACAGGATCGCCGTGTTGCGGTCGGCGGGGTCGACGATCGTGGAGTACGTCTCCGCGCCGATGACCAGCGCGGATGTCGCCATGCCGGCGCGGATCCAGGCGTCGGCCGCCGCCAGGGCGTACACGAAGCCGGAGCAGACCGCCGCGAGGTCGAAGGCGGGGACCGTGCCCAGGCCGAGCCTGCTCGCCACCTCCGGAGCGGTCGCCGGGCAGGGGTGGTCCGGGGTCGTGGTCGCGAGGACGAGGAGCTGAGGCGGGGGGAGCCCGGCGAGCGCCTCGCGCGCCGCCCTGGTCGCCAGGTCACCCGTACTCGTACCCGGGGTGACCCTGCGTCTCGTCGCTATACCCGTACGGGTCCTGATCCAGTCGTCCGAGGTGTCCAGCCCGCCGCCGACCAAGTCGCCGTTCGTCACGGTGAGTTCGGGCAGGCAGGCGCCGACACCTCGGATCACCGAGGCGGGGGTGGGGGACATGCGATGACTCGCTCCGTGAGTGGGGGGGAGGGGCACGCCGGGTTCCAGGAAAGCGGTTGTGGACACCGGGAGTCATCACTCACACGGGGGGCGGTCGAGGCGCCAAGGGAGGTGCGGCGGGGTTCATAGACTGCCCTCATGGCATGCCGGATCAGCGAACTCGTCATCGACTGCGCCGACCCCGAGCGGCTCGCCGTGTTCTGGGCGGACGTCCTCGGGTACGTCGAGGTCGGCCGCGAGGAGGACGGCAGCATCGAGATCGGGCCGCCCGGGGTCGGGTTCGGCGGACCACAGCCCACCGTCGTCCTCAGCCCGACAAGCGACCCCCGCCCCGCGAAACTCCGCCTCCACATCGACGTGAGCCCCACGGACCGCGACCAAGACACTGAACTGGCACGCCTGTTGGCCCTCGGAGCGCGGCACGCGGACATCGGGCAGACCGGGGAGGAGAGCTGGTATCCGCTCATCGACCCCGAGGGCAACGAATTCTGCCTGCTGCGCCGGCGGATCGCGGCCGTGGCAGGGGGCGGCTATTCGCCGCCCGAGAACCACCAGTAGTCCGCCGTACGCGACGTCGCGACGACCGTGCGGCGTACCCCGGCTCTCCCCCGTACCCCCCTCACGCCGTTATCCCCCTGCCGTGCACCCGCCTCTTATACA
>NZ_LIRL01000037.1 GCF_001419795.1 Streptomyces niveiscabiei | reverse complement strand
GGGCCGTCCGGCGGCGGGACCCGGCGTGCGCCGTCCGCGTCGGTCCCGCCGCGCGAACGCCCGTACTCGGCGCCCCAGTCGGCGTACCGGGGCAGCGTGAGCTTCCCGCCGCCCTCCAGGAACCCCCGCGCGGCGGCGGCCACGACGACCCGGACCCGGCGCTCGAAGCTCTCCGGCACGATCTCGGTGAACAGGGTGACCCGGACCAGCCCGTTGCCGTCGTCCATCCCCCACGGCAGGGTCCACTCCAGCGCCCCCGGCACCGGCTCCTGACTCCGCTTCCCGGCCCGCGCGACCAACACCGCGAGCACGGGCCCCAGTTCACGTGCGACGTACTCGTGCCACACGTCGACGGCCATGCGCATCCCCCCTCTTCAGGACACTGTCGCGTCTGCCATCGACCTTAGACGTCGAGATAGCGCAGGGTCTCGGGCGCGGGCGTGCTGTGCAGGTCGCCGTCGCGGATCTGCCACTGGCTCGCGCCCTCCACCTCGTGGGTCGCGAGGAAGAAACCGGTGACCAGGTCGCCGTCCGCGTCGGAGGCGGGGAGTTCGGCGATCCGCCTCAACTGGTCGAGCAGCCACGGGGCGTCGCCGGCCCGCAAGTCGGCGCCGAAGAAGGCGTAGCGGGTCCAGTTGACGGGGGCGGGAAAGCTCCAGCCGCCGCTGTAGAAGCCGTCGTCGGCGTCGCGGACGATCTCGTGGACGGCCGCGAGTTGCCGGTCGTCGCACTCCAGCCAGCCCCGGACGCTGATGAACACGCCCATCTCACGCCGCCTGTCCGGCATGCAGCGCCGTGTACGCCCCGCCCCTGCGCAGGAGTTCGTCGTGGGTGCCGACTTCGCGGATGCGGCCGTCGTCCATGACCACGATCCTGTCGGCGCCCCGGACGGTGGAGAGGCGGTGGGCGACGACGAAGGTGGTGCGGCCCTGGAGGAGGCGGGCCAGGGCCTGTTGGACCAGGGCCTCGGAGCGGGTGTCCAGGGCCGAGGTCGCTTCGTCGAGGACCAGGACCTTGGGGTCTCGGATCAACGCCCTTGCTATCGCGAGGCGTTGACGTTGGCCGCCGGAGAGGCGGGCGCCTCGTTCGCCGACCAGGGTGTCCAGGCCCTGGGGCAACTTGTCGACGAATTCAAGGGCGTTGGCGTCGCGCAGGGCCGCGCGGACCGACGCCTCGTCGGCCTCGTCCTCCATGCCGTACGCGACGTTCTCGCGGATCGTGCCGTCGAAGAGGATGGACTCCTGGGGGACGACGGAGACGAAGCGGCGGTACGTGCGCAGGTCCAGGGTGCTCATGTCGGCGCCGTCCAGGAGGAGTTGGCCCGAGGTCGGCCGGATGAAGCCGATGACCAGGTTGAGGACGGTGGACTTGCCCGCGCCGGACGCGCCGACGAGGGCGATCGTCTCGCCGGGCGTGACGTCGAGGGTGAAGTCACGGACGGCGGCCCGGCCGGCGTCGTACGCGTGGTCGACCTGACGGAACGTCACCGCGCCCTGGACGGACGTGATTTCGGTCTTGCCGTCGTTGTCCTCCGTCTCCGGCGCCTGGAGGACCTCGCCGATCGAGCGGACCGACTCCAGGCCCTTGGTGACGAGCGGGGCGAGGCCGGTGAGGGTGGTGACGCAGCCGGTCAGGGTGGTCAGGAAGGCGCTGAGCATGACGACGTCACCGGCGGTCACGCCCCAGGTGCCGTAGTACGAGACGAGCGCGGCGCCCGCGAGGACGAGGACGCCGACGACGTTGAGGACGACCCAGGCCAGCGAGCCGAAGCGGCCGTTGACCAGGTCGAGCCTGAGGCCCGAGTCCAGGAGGCGGCTCAGCGTGCCGTCCATGCGGCGCAGCGCCTTGCGCTCCAGGCCGTGCGCGCGGGTCACCGGGATGAGGCGGGTCATCTCGGTGACGCGGGACGACAGGGCCTCCACCTCGTGCCGGAAGTCCTCGTTGTGGCTGCGCAGGCGTTCCCTGAGGCGGGCCACGACGAACGCGGCGGCGGGGACGACGACGAGGAACACCGGCAGGAACTCCGGTGTGCGCACGGCGATGATGATCAGGCCGCCGGTCAGGACGGTGACCGCGCCCAGGCCCTGTTCGGCGGTCTGCTGCACCATCTGCTCGACCGACTCGACGTCCCGGACGACCTTCGCCTGGAGCACGCCCGCGCTGACGCGGGAGTGGTAGCCGATGGAGAGTTGCTGCATGCGGGTGCACAGCGCCGAGCGCAGGGTCGTGCCCATGCGGCGCACGCTGCCGTACAGGAGCCGTACGTACACCAGGTGCAGGGGGTAGTTGACCAGCAGGATGAACATGATCACGCCGGTGCTCGTCCACAGGCGGCCGATCTCGCTGTGCTGGACGACGGTGTCGATGATCGACGCGGTGATCAGCGGGAGCAGCCAGACGGGGCTGTGCTTCACGGTGAACACGGCGACGGCCGCGAGGATTTTGCGGCGGTCGGCGCGCAAGAGGTAGGCGAGTGTGCGGACAGGGTGCTCGTCCCGGTAGCGGTGGTCGAGCGGTCGCTCGTACGACGACGCCATGGGCGGTTGTCCTCCGGATCCCTGCGGATGTCTTCGACGGGCGACCGACAGCAAGCGCTTTCTGTCGGTCCGGAGAAGTACA
>NZ_LIRL01000369.1 GCF_001419795.1 Streptomyces niveiscabiei | reverse complement strand
CGTGCCGCGTCCCGGGTGAGGGGCCTCACCCGGGACGCGGCACGCGCGGGGTTCCCCGAAGCGGTGGAGGGCGATCTTGCCCACCCCGAATCCCTCAAGTGCGCCCTGGACGGGGTTCGTTCGCTCTTCCTCCTTCAAGGGCTCGGCCCCGAGGAGGGCATCCTCGGTCACGCGAAGAACGCCGGCGTCGAGCACGTCGTCCTCGTCTCCTCGATCACCGTGGAGACCCACCCCCACCTCCCCGCGGCGAAACGCAACCGCGCGGTGGAGGAGGCACTCCGGGGCAGCGGCATGGAGTGGACGGTCCTGCGCCCCACCCAGTTCGCGTCGAACACCCTCTGGTGGGCGCCGGCGATCCGCGAACACGGCGAGGTCCGCGCCCCGTACGCCGACACGGGCCTGCCCACGATCCACCCGGCGGACATCGCGGCGGTCGCGCACCGGGCCCTGACGACCCGGGCCCACCGCAACCGCACGTACGCCCTCACGGGCCCGGCACAGGTCACCGTCCGGGAACAGGTCGAGACCCTCGCCGCCACCCTCGGCAGAGACCTCACCCTCACCGAACTCACCCGCGCCGAGGCCCACGACGACATGACGGCGTACCTGGACCCGGAGACGGCGGACGCGGTCCTGGACCTGACCGGCGGGGACGTGAACGACGGCCTCCTGAGGGTCCGCACGACGGTCCCGGAGATCACCGGCGCCCCGGGGCGGACGTACCGGCGGTGGGCGGCGGAGAACACCGACGCGTTCAGGTGAGGGCGAGGGCGGTGACCAGCGAGGCGAACGCCGCGAGGATGACGCCGAGGCGGACATGGTGGAGCCGTCCCCAGCGGTCGAGCTGCCGTTTCCAGTCGGCGGGCCGGTTCTCCGGCGTCCACGTCTTGTTCCGGTTGTTGATCGGGACGAGCAGCAGGACCGACATGACGACGCTGACCAGCAGGAGCGTCCCGGCGGCGGCGACGAGCCCCGCGCGGTCGGCGGCGGCCCAGACGCCGACGAGGACCAGCGAACCGACGTACCAGACCGGCATGACGGCGCCGAGCATCCGCCCGCCGTGGGCGTGACCGAGCTGCCCGCTGTCCTCGGGCAGCGCGTCGAGGATCCGGTTCATGACGAAGGCGACGGAGAACTCGACACCCACCATGACGCCGACGACCACGGTGGTGACGATCTCAAGTGCGTTGAGCATGACGACCCTCTCGGAATCTAGTGCTGCTAGCTGTCAGGTCAACGCTAGACCTGCCGCCGCTCGATTGTCTAGCAGTGCTAGCATCGAGGTATGTCGGTACAGGAACGCAAACAGCGCGAGCGGGCGGAGCGCGAACGCCTCATCGTGGCGACGGCCCGCGAACTCGCCGAGCGGCAGGGCTGGGACGCGGTCACCACCCGCCGCCTCGCCGAGAGCATCGAGTACAGCCAGCCCGTCCTCTACAGCCACTTCCGCGGCAAACGC
Source organism: Streptomyces niveiscabiei (assembly GCF_001419795.1). GTDB lineage: Bacteria > Actinomycetota > Actinomycetes > Streptomycetales > Streptomycetaceae > Streptomyces > Streptomyces niveiscabiei. The sequence goes on along the minus strand of NZ_LIRL01000369.1, from coordinate 3,486 downwards.
GAGATCATCGGCGCCGTCGCGCTCCAGGGCGCCACGGAGCTGGCGGCGGCGATCCGCGCCGCGACGGCCGCGGCGGACGGCCCGCGCGCCCGCGTACACGCCCTGGCCCGCGCCTACCTGGACTTCGCCGAGCGCAACCCGGCGGTCTACGACGCGATCTTCCAGTTGGACGGCGGCCTGCCGTACGCCCGCGAGGACACCCCGGAACCCCTCAAGGACGCCTTCGCCGCACTCCTGGAGTCCCTGGGCGAGGTCGCCGGGACCGGCGTCGCCGAGGGCCTGTTCACCGAGACCTTCTGGGCGGCCCTGCACGGCGTCGCGACCCTGACCCGCTCGGGCCGGCTGCCCCCGGAGCACACCGGGGCGCGCCTGGCCCTCCTGGTGGACCGCCTGGCCCTGACATGACGGCGGTCACGGCACCCGGGCATGACCAACCAGCCCCCATGTACTAGAGTTATCTCGACATCGAGATATCTGCCGAGGCGTACCGTAGCCGCCCTCTCTAGTAAGGGTTACCTAACTTAGCCCTACCTTAGCGGATCGGCCAAGTAGGCATGGCGGCAGGATGCGGTGGTACGCGCACATCAATGAAGGAGACTGTCGTGTCGGCGAACAGCTTCGACGCCCGCGCCACGCTCAGCGTGGGCGACGAGTCGTACGAGATCTTCCGGCTGGACAAGGTGGAAGGCTCGGCTCGCCTTCCGTACAGCCTGAAGGTCCTGCTGGAGAACCTGCTCCGCACGGAGGACGGCGCGAACATCACCGCCGACCACATCCGCGCGCTCGGCAACTGGGACTCGCAGGCCCAGCCCAGCCAGGAGATCCAGTTCACCCCGGCCCGGGTGATCATGCAGGACTTCACCGGCGTCCCCTGCGTCGTCGACCTCGCCACCATGCGTGAGGCTGTCGAGGCGCTCGGCGGCGACCCGGCGAAGATCAACCCGCTCTCCCCGGCCGAGATGGTCATCGACCACTCCGTCATCGCCGACAAGTTCGGCACCAACGACGCGTTCAAGCAGAACGTCGACCTGGAGTACGGCCGCAACAAGGAGCGCTACCAGTTCCTGCGCTGGGGCCAGACCGCGTTCGACGACTTCAAGGTCGTCCCCCCGGGCACCGGCATCGTCCACCAGGTCAACATCGAGCACCTGGCGCGTACGGTCATGGTCCGCAACGGCCAGGCGTACCCGGACACCCTCGTCGGCACCGACTCGCACACCACGATGGTCAACGGCCTCGGTGTGCTCGGCTGGGGCGTCGGCGGCATCGAGGCCGAGGCCGCGATGCTCGGCCAGCCGGTCTCGATGCTCATCCCGCGCGTCGTCGGCTTCAAGCTGACCGGCGAGCTGCCCACCGGCACCACCGCGACCGACCTCGTACTCACGATCACCGAGATGCTGCGCAAGCACGGCGTCGTCGGCAAGTTCGTCGAGTTCTACGGCGAGGGCGTCGCCGCGACCTCGCTCGCCAACCGCGCCACCATCGGCAACATGTCGCCGGAGTTCGGCTCGACCGCCGCGATCTTCCCCGTAGACGCCGAGACGATCAACTACCTGAAGCTGACCGGCCGTTCGGCCCAGCAGCTCGCGCTCGTCGAGGCGTACGCCAAGGAGCAGGGCCTCTGGCTGGACCCGCAGGCCGAGCCCGACTTCTCCGAGAAGCTGGAGCTGGACCTCTCGACGGTCGTCCCCTCGATCGCCGGCCCGAAGCGCCCGCAGGACCGCATCGTCCTCGCGAACGCCGCCCAGCAGTTCGCCTCCGACGTCCTCAACTACGTCGACACCGCCGACGAGGCGGGCAAGGAGTCCTTCCCGGCCTCCGACTCCCCGGCCGCCACCAACGGCGTCCCGTCCAACCCGGTCACCGTGACCGCCCCCGACGGCTCGACGTACGAGATCGACCACGGCGCCGTCACCGTCGCCGCGATCACCTCCTGCACCAACACCTCCAACCCGTACGTCATGGTCGCCGCCGCGCTCGTCGCGAAGAAGGCCGTGGAGAAGGGCCTGACCCGCAAGCCGTGGGTCAAGACGACCCTCGCGCCGGGCTCCAAGGTCGTCACCGACTACTTCGACAAGGCCGGTCTGACGCCGTACCTCGACAAGGTCGGCTTCAACCTGGTCGGTTACGGCTGCACCACCTGCATCGGCAACTCGGGACCGCTGCCGGAGGAGGTCTCCAAGGCCGTCAACGACCATGACCTCGCGGTCACTTCGGTCCTCTCCGGCAACCGGAACTTCGAGGGCCGCATCAACCCCGACGTCAAGATGAACTACCTCGCCTCCCCGCCGCTGGTCGTCGCGTACGCCATCGCCGGCTCGATGAAGGTGGACATCACCAAGGACGTCCTCGGCACCGACCAGGACGGCAAGCCGGTCTACCTGGCCGACATCTGGCCGTCCGAGGCCGAGGTCAACGACGTCGTCGCCAACGCGATCGGCGAGGACATGTTCTCCAAGTCCTACTCCGACGTCTTCGCCGGCGACCTCCAGTGGCAGTCGCTGCCCGTCCCGACCGGCAACACCTTCGAGTGGGACCCGGAGTCGACCTACGTCCGCAAGCCCCCGTACTTCGAGGGCATGACGATGGAGACCACGCCGGTCGCCGACATCACCGGCGCCCGTGTCCTCGCCAAGCTCGGCGACTCGGTCACCACCGACCACATCTCCCCGGCCGGCGCCATCAAGGCCGACACCCCGGCCGGCAAGTACCTCACGGAGCACGGCGTCGAGCGCCGCGACTTCAACTCCTACGGCTCCCGCCGAGGCAACCACGAGGTCATGATCCGCGGCACGTTCGCCAACATCCGCCTGCGCAACCAGATCGCGCCGGGCACCGAGGGCGGCTACACCCGCGACTTCACCCAGGCCGACGGCCCGGTGTCGTTCATCTACGACGCCTCGCAGAACTACCAGGCCGCCGGCACCCCGCTGGTCATCCTGGGCGGCAAGGAGTACGGCTCCGGCTCGTCCCGCGACTGGGCCGCCAAGGGCACCGCGCTCCTCGGCGTCAAGGCCGTCATCACCGAGTCGTACGAGCGCATCCACCGCTCGAACCTCATCGGCATGGGCGTCCTCCCGCTCCAGTTCCCGGCCGGCCAGAACGCCGAGTCCCTCGGCCTCACCGGCGAGGAGACCTTCTCCATCACCGGTGTCACCGAGCTGAACAACGGCACGACGCCGAGCACGGTCAAGGTCACCACCGACACCGGCGTGGAGTTCGACGCGGTCGTCCGCATCGACACCCCCGGCGAGGCGGACTACTACCGCAACGGCGGCATCATGCAGTACGTGCTGCGCAGCCTGATCCGCAAGTAAGGCTCGCCGCAAGGCAGTTGAGCCCTTCCACGAGGGCTTGAGGGCCGTGTCCCCGGATACCGGGGGCGCGGCCCTTCGCCGTACCCGCCTGGAATTATCCTCATCCCCGTTTACATAACCGCCCGACGGCGCTACCTTCCGCACAGATGGGGTGGGAGCGCTCCCACCC
>NZ_LIRL01000368.1 GCF_001419795.1 Streptomyces niveiscabiei | reverse complement strand
GGGCGGCGGCGAGGTCGGCGCCCTTCTCCGTGAGCAGGTCGCGCAGGCGGCGCAGTTGCGCCGTACGCCACTCGACGGGCTTGGTGCGGCCGGTGCGGAAGGTGGTCCGCAGGCGGGTGACGACGTCGGCGGGTCGCTCGGTGGTCACGGGGGTGCCTCGCTCGGGTAGACGGTGCCGGTCTGACGGTTCTCGATCAGATGTATATAGCAACTATCGGCTGCGGGCCAACATTCCCGGGACATACGACTACTTTGCGCCAGGGCGCGATCACACGCGCGTGGAGCCGTCCACCGTCTCCGCGAGGCGCTCCAGCAGCGCCTTCAGCATCTCCTCGTCGCCCTCGCCGAGGGCGGGCCAGTCGCGGCGTACGGCGCGGTCCACGCGGCGCCAGTGGTCGCGGCCCCGCGGGGTGAGGTGGACGAGGATGCGGCGCCGGTCGTGCGGGTCGACGCGGCGGTGGACGAGGTTCTGGTCCACGAGCTGGTCGACGAGTTTCGTGAGCGTCGGCGGGGGCAGGAACGCGGCTTCCGCGATGGCCGACATGTGGTGGCCCGCGTCGTCGGCGAGCAGCGTCAGCACCCGCCAGGCGTCCAGGGAGCAGCCCTCCTCGTCCAGGACGGCCTGGAGGCGGCGCGCGGCCAGCCGTTCGGCCCTGGTGAGGAGGCGTATCAGGTCATTGGGCCGGCGGGCGGACGAGGTGGGCATCCTGCTCCTAGCTCCGAGAGGTGTACATGCTATGAGACGGACTGGAGTTCGAAGCGGGGACCCTGGACCATGGCGCCATGTTCCGCCCCGACCCCACCGTCTTCGGCGTCGCCCTCGTGTTCCCGCTCCAGGGGCCCGCCGGCATCTTCGGGCCCGCCTGCGAGCTGTGCGCGCGGCTCGCGGCGGAGGAGGTCAACCGGGCGGGCGGAGTGCTCGGCCGCGAGCTGCGGCTCGTGCCCGTCGACGGGGGCGCGCCGCCGCGTGAGGTCGCCGACCGCGTCGAGTCCCTCGTCGACCTCGGGGCCGTCCAGGGCGTCACCGGCTGGCACATCTCCTCCGTGCGCCAGGCCCTCGCGCCCCGCGTCGCCCACCGTGTGCCGTACGTATACACCGCGCTGTACGAGGGCGGCGAGGACCGCGCCGGGGTCTTCCTCACCAGCGAGACACCCCGCGACCAGCTGTCCCCGGCGATGGTCCTGCTCGCGCGGGAACGCCGGGTGCGGCGGTGGTTCGTCGTCGGCAACGACTACGTCTGGCCCCGGCGTACGGCTCGCGCGGCCCACACGTACGCCCGGCGGACCGGCTCCCGGGTCGTCGGCGAGGCGTATCTCCCCCTCGGCACCCACGACTTCGCCGCCGTCCTGCGCCGTATCGAACGCTCCGACGCGGACGGCGTCCTCATGCTGCTCGTCGGCAGCGACGCCGTCCGCTTCAACCGGGCGTTCGCGGCGTACGGCCTCGACGCGCGGGCGCTGCGCCTGAGCACGCTGATGGACGAGAACATGCTGCTGGCGAGCGGCGCGTCCGCCACCGCCGACCTGTACAGCACGGCCGGTTTCTTCACGTCCCTCGCCACCCCCGACACCCTCGACTTCCACGGCCTCTACGCCCACCGCTACGGCCTCGACGCCCCGTCCCCCGGCAGCCTCGGGGAGTCCTGCTACGAGGGGGTGCTGCTCCTGGCGGCACTGCTGCGGCGTGCGGGCACGGGAGACGTGACACGGATCGGGGCGACGGCACCCTCGGTGTCGTACGAGGGGCCGCGCGGGCTGCTCCACCTGGAGGGCAGCCACGTCCGCCAGCGGATCTATCTGGCGCGCGCGGACGGGCTCGACTTCGACGTGCTGACCGAGCTGCGTCCCTGAGGGACGGCGGGAGGACTCAGGAGGCGAACGGCACCTGGGGCGATGGGGTTGGTGTCGTCCCTGCCGGGTGTGTCCACAGGCCCTCGGCCGCGAGCCTCGGGAGGACGCCCTCGCCGAACCAGTACGCCTCCTCCAGGTGCGGGTAGCCGGAGAGGACGAACTCCTCGATGCCGAGGGCCGCGTACTCCTTGATGAGGGCGGCGACTTCTTCGTGGGAGCCGACCAGGGCCGTGCCCGCGCCGCCCCGGACGAGGCCGATGCCGGCCCAGAGGCCGGGGTGGATCTCCAGCCCGTCCCGGTCGCCGCCGTGGAGTTCGAGCATCCGGCGCTGGCCTTCGGACTCGCTCCGGGCGAGGCCCGCCTGCACCGACTTCACCGTCTCGGGGTCGAACCCGGCGAGCAGGCGGTCGGCCTCGGCCCAGGCCGCCTCGGAGGTGTCGCGCGTGATGACGTGGAGGCGGATCCCGAACCGCAGCGTACGGCCGTGGCGCGCGGCGAGCGACCTGATCCAGGCGATCTTCTCCGCGACCTGCGCCGGGGGCTCGCCCCAAGTGAGGTAGACGTCCACGTACTTGGCGGCGATCTCCCCGGCGATCGGCGAGGACCCGCCGAAGTACACCTCGGGCACCGGGTCGGGCACGCGCGCCAACTTCGCGCCCTCGACCCGCAGATGATCGCCCGTCAGGTCGACGGACTTCCCCTCCCACAACCCCCGTACGACGTCGAGGAATTCGCCGGTGCGCCGGTACCGGTCGTCCTTGTCGAGGAAGTCCCCGTACGCCCGCTGCTCGTGGCTCTCGCCGCCGGTGACGACGTTGAGCAGGAGCCGTCCTCCGGTCTGCCGCTGGAACGTGGACGCCATCTGCGCGGCGAGCGTCGGCGAGACGGACCCGGGCCGGAACGCGACGAGGAACTTCAGCCGCTCGGTGCGCTGGCTGACCATGGCCGTGGTGAGCCAGGCGTCCTCGCACCACGCGCCGGTCGGGGTCAACGCGCCCACGAACCCCAGGTCTTCGGCCGCGCGGGCGATCTGGCTCAGGTAGCCGACCGTGGGCGGCCGGTCGCGTCCCGATGCGGTCGCCGGGGTGCCGTGGCCGCCGCCGACGACATGGCGGCTGTCGCCGTTGGTCGGGAGGAACCAGTGGAAGGTCAGGGACGACATGTGGGGGTCTCCTAGGAGGTCAGAGCAGGCCGTGGCGGGGCGGCCGGGTGCCGTCGAGGACGTACCGGCCGATGTGCTGCACCTTCCAGCGCGGGGGATCGTGCAGCGTGTGGGTGCGGGCGTCGCGCCAATGCCGGTGCAGATTGAGGGAGTCGAGCGCGGAGCGGGTGCCGGAGACCTCGAAGAGAGCGGCGGCGACGTCGACGGCGGTCTGCGCTGCGGTCACCTTCGCGGCGGCGACCGCGATGGACGCCTCGGCGGCGGTGTCGTCGGTCAACTCCGCCCGGGCCGCGTCGACCGCGCGGGCCGCTTCCTTCAACAGGGCCTCCGAGGCCCGGACTTGGATCGCGAGTTCCCCGAACCGCTGGATCAGCAGCGGGTCTTCGGCAGCGGTCTCGTACCCGCTCTCGAACCAGGGCCGGCTCTTGGTCCGCACGAAGGCGACGGCTTCGGCGAGCGCGCCGCCCGCGATCCCGGCGTCGATCGCGGCGTGCAGCAACTGGGCGACGGCGCCGTGGAGTTGAGGGCCCTCGAAGGTGAGGTGGTGCGGCAGGACACGGTCCGCCGGGACGGGGACCGCGTCCAGGTGGACGGTTCCGCTGGCCGTCGTGCGCTGGCCGAGGCCGTCCCAGTCGTCGTCGACGCGCACGCCGGGTGTGTCGGCGGGGACGTACGCGACGTACAGCTTGTCGTCCTCGGCGCGGGCCAGGACCGGGATCCAGTGGGCGAACAGGGCGCCGGTGCAGTAGTTCTTGGTGCCGGTGAGGGTGTACGAGCCGTCGGGGTGACGGTCGAGGCGGGTGCGGATGTCCTGGACGTGCCGCGTGCCGGCCTCGGACTGGGCGTTGCCGAGGCGGCGGCCGGCGAGGAGCTCGGCGGAGAAGAACTTCCGCTGCTGCTCGGTGCCTTGGCGGCGGATGACGTTGACGTACACGAAGTGGCTCTGCGGGATCTGGGCGAGGCTGGCGTCGGCGGTGGCGAGGAGGCGGAAGATCTCGGCAAGGGTGGCCGCGTCGACGTCGGCGCCGCCGTGCTCGGCGGGGACGGTGACGGCGAGCAGGCCCGACTCCGAGAGGCGGTCCAACTCGGCGCGGGGCAGGCGGCGTTCACGGTCGCGCGCCGAGGCGTCCGGGCGGAACTCCTCGGCGAGCCGTCGGGCGACCGCGAGGGCCTCGGCAGCGTCGGCGATCACGTGCGCGGCCATCAGCTCGCCGCCGCCAGGTACGGGGTGCGGCCGAGGGCCGCCGAGAACTGGTCGACGACCTCCGCGAGGGCCCCGGCGGAGGCGGGGGCGATCGTGACCGTGCCGTCGTCGTGGGCGGTGATGTCCTTGTCGAGGGTGAACCAGCCCTGCACGATGTGCGCGGCGCCCATCGAGGTGAGGACCGGGCGCAGGGCGTAGTCCAGGGCGAGGACGTGCGCGGTGGAGCCGCCCGTCGCGAGGGGGAGGACGGTCTTGCCGGTGAGCGCGTACTGCGGGAGCAGGTCGAGGAGGGCCTTGAGGACGCCGGAGTAGGACGCCTTGTAGATCGGCGTGCCGATGACGACGCCGTCGGCGTCCGCGAAGAGGCCGGTGGCCTCGACGATCGCCGGGTGCTTGAAGTCGGCGCCGAGCAGCGCCTCGGCGGGGATCGTGCGGACGTCGAGGGGGATCACGCGGTGGCCCTGCGCGGTGAGGCGCTGGTCGAGGTGGCGCAGGAGGCGGCCGGTGCGGGAGGAGGGGGACGGGCTGCCGGAGACGGACAGGACGGTGGCCATGGGGTCCTCTTTCGAGAAGGAGGGGCTCTTTCGAGGAGGGGAGGTCTTTCGAGGAGGGGGTGCTCCTGTGCTTCATGAGGAGCACCCCCGGGGCAGCGGTCAGGAGTACCAGGTCGGTTCGGGCAGTTCGCCGTCCAGGACCCAGCGGCCCACCTCGCGGCGCTTGTAGGCGACGGGGTCGTGGAGGGTGTGCGTGCGGACGTTGCGCCAGAACCGGTCCAGGCCCTCGGCGGCGGCCGTGGCCCGCGCGCCGGTGACCTCGAAGATGCGGTTCGTGGCCTCCAGGGCGACGTCCGTGGCGCGCGCCTTGACCGCCGCGACCCGTACCTCGAACGCGCCGCGCGTCTCGGGGGTGACGGCGTCGGGGTCGTCGTGCAGCCGCTGCCCCTCCCGGGCGACCGCGTCGGCGAGGGCCTCGGCCGCCCAGAGCTTGGCGGTGAGGTCGCCGTAGATGTCGATGACGTACGGCTCGTCGGTCGCGCGGGCGTGGCCGCCGTGCAGCCAGGAGCGGGACTTGGTGCGCGTGTAGGTCGCGGCGGTCTCCAGGGCGCCGGACGCGATGCCGAGGTAGAAGTTGGCGAAGACGAGCTGGATGGTGGGGACGTTGAGGGTGTTGTACGGGCGCGGCTGGAACTCCTTGCCGGTGTAGCCGAGCGCGTCGGTCCAGGGTGCGCGGACGGCGTCGATGGTGACGCTGCCGGACTCGGTGAGGCGCTGGCCGATGTTGTCCCAGTCGTCGTGGAAGGTGAGGCCCGGGCTGGTGGAGGGGACGACGGCGAAGACGTGCGCGTCGGTGCCGTCCAGGACGCCTTCGAGGACCGTGACATCGGAGACCCTGCTGCCGGTGGAGAAGGTCTTGGCTCCGGTGAAGACGAGGTCGTCGCCGTCCTCGGTGACCGTCACGTCGTGGTCGCGGGGGTTGACGGCGCCGCCGAAGAACCAGGTCCCGCGGGTGGCCTCGGCCTCCAGGCGCTCCCACTGCTCGCGGGTGCCGACCAGGCGGGCGGCCCAGAACCACAGGTAGTGGTAGCCGAGGAGCTGGCCGATGGAGCCGTCGGCCTTGGCGATCTCGCGGACGGCGCGGTAGGCGGTCGGCCAGTCCTGGCCCGCGCCGCCGTGCTCCGTGGGGCCGAGCAGGGTGACGAGGCCGGCGTCCTTGAGGAGTTGTACTTCCGCGTGCGGGGTGGCGCCTGCCTTGTCGCGGGCGGCGGCGTCGGTGGCGAGGACGGCGGCGGCCTCGGCGGCGCGGGCGATCCATTCCTCGGCGGTGGCGGGGGTGGTGGTCCAGCGGGTTGCGGTGGTCATGGCGGGTACGACCTTTCGGCGGGTGGGGGGGTGGTCAGGCGGTCTGCTGGGCTTCGAGTTCGCGCACCAGCGGGAGCACCTTCTTGCCGAAGTACTCGACCTCCTCGTGGTAGTGGAGGAAGCCGAGGAGGAAGAGGTCGACGCCGAGCTTCTGGTAGGCGACGATCCGCTCGGCGATCTGCTCGGGGGTGCCGATCAGGCCGGTGCGGAAGCCGTCGTTGTACTGGACAAGGTCTTCGAAGGTGGAGTCCTGCCACATGCCTTTCTTGTCGGCGGTGGACTGTCCCGCCTGTTTCACCGCCGCGCCGAATCCCTCCACGGCTTCGCGGTCGGCCTTGGCGACGATCTCGCGCAGGGTGTCGCGGGCCTCGGCCTCGGTGTCGCGGGCGATGAGGAAGCCGTTGAGGCCGAACTTCGGTGCGGTGCGGCCGACTTGGGCAGCGGACTTGCGGATGTCGTCGATCTGCTCGGTGACGCCGTCGAAGTCCTTGCCGTTGGAGAAGTACCAGTCGGAGACGCGGCCCGCCATCGCGCGGGCGGCGGTGGAGTTGCCGCCCTGGAAGATCTCCGGGTGCGGGCGCTCGGGCGTGTTGAGCGGCTTGGGCTTCAGGGTGAAGTCCCGCAACCGGTAGAAGTCTCCGGCGAGTTCGGTGTGGTCCTCGGTCCAGATGCTGCGCAGGGCGGTGATGAACTCCTCGGCGCGGCGGTAGCGTTCGTCGTGCTCCAGCCAGGGTTCACCGAGGGCGGTGAACTCGCCCTTGAACCAGCCCGATACGACGTTCACGGCGAAGCGGCCCTGGGACAAGTGGTCGGCGGTGGCGCCGAGTTTGGCGAGGACGCCGGGGTGCCACAGGCCGGGGTGGACGGCGGCGATGACCTTCAGGCGCTCGGTGGCGAGGAGGAGCGCGAGGGAGAAGCTGGTGGACTCGTGCTGGAACTCGGCGCCGTAGCTGGCCATGTAGCGGACCTGGCTGAGGGCGTACTCGAAGCCGTTGTTCTCGGCGAGTACGGCGAGTTCGCGGTTGTAGTCGTAACCCCAGTCGGTGCGTTGTTCGATGGAGCTGGTGACGAGTCCACCGCTGACGTTGGGGACCCAGTAGGCGAATTTCACGGGTGCGGGCACGCGGAACTCCTGTGGCGGGTGGGCGTTTTCAGGCATGCCGAATTCAGGGGCGCGCGAAAGGCGCGGGGAATTCAGGCTTCAGGAAAGGGACTGCGGCGGATCTGCGGGGAGTCGGATCAGGCCGCGGCGCGACAGGAGGCGCTGGAGACGCGTGCGAGGTCGACATGGCGTCGCCGCGTGAGGTCCAGTCGCATCTTCATGCCGTCGATCGTGGCAGCCGTCCGGCGAGGCCGTCAAGGAGAACCCGACCGGTCTCGGATCGCGGACCATTGAATTTCACGAACGTGTGACAGGGAAACCCTTGAACGCGGCGGTAATCGGCCCGCATTCTGCCGGGCATGCGGACGGAACAGCTCGAATACATCGCGGCGGTCACCCGGCTCGGCTCCCTGCGCCGGGCGGCGGAGGAACTGCGGCTGTCCCAGCCCGCGTTGAGCGAGACGGTGCGGAATCTGGAGCGGGAGCTCGGGGTGGAGCTGCTGGAGCGCAAGCGGTCGGGGGCGACGATGAGCGCGTCCGGGCGGGAGCTGCTGCCGCACATCATCGGGGTGCTGGACGCGGTCGACCGGCTGCGGTCCGCCGCCGGCGAGCAGCATCGGATCAGCCGGATGGTGCGGGTCGGAACGGTCAACACGGCGACCGTGCCGCTACTGATCCCCGCCGTGCGGGAGTTCAGGCGGGCCCATTCGCTGACCCAGGTCGAGGTGGTGGGGGCGCAGTAGTCCGACATCCAACGGGCCCTGCTGGAAGGGGGGTTCGACCTCGGGCTCGTCAACCATCTCGAAGGGGACGACATGCCGGCCGAGTTCGCGTCCACCGAGTTGCTGCGGGGGCGGCCCGTCGTGGTGATGCATCCGGGGTGTCCGCTGGTGTCGCGGGAGGCGGTCGGGGTGGAGGAGCTGGCGGGGGTGCCGCTGATCGGGATGCGGTCGGGGTACGTCATGCACCGCTACGTCTGTTCAGCGTCGCCGGTGATCCGCTGGAGCGGCTGGGGGCGATCACGTACCGGCCGCTCGCGGGGCGTACACCGCAGGTGCTGTTGATGTTGCGGCGGAGGCGGTGCCGCAGGGGGCGCGGGGTCTGCATGACGGGTTCGTTCGCACAGCACTACACATAAAGGGAAAATAAGAGCAGAATAGAGGGTAAAGCGGCGTTATCACCGCGATCACGTCGAAGGAGACGAATCATGGCCAACGTCTCGCACACCCGAGGTGACCTATCGACTCACCCCGATGTCTCCGAGATGCGGGAGCGGTACGCCCGCATGCTCGGCGGTCGTGATGTGGCGCTTGTGGACGGGCCGGTGTTCCTGCTCGGTCTGTACTGCGCCGTATCCCCCTGGATCCTCCACTACACCGCCAACCAGCCCCCGCTCATGACCCACAACCTGATCGTGGGCATCGCGATCGCCCTCCTCGGCGTCGGCTTCACGGTGGCGCCCGCCCGCATGTACGGCCTCAGCTGGGCCATGTGCGCGCTGGGCGTGTGGATGATCATCGCCCCGTGGGTCGTCGGCAGCAGCCCGGACAACGGGGTGAAGCTGAACAACATCATCATCGGCGCGCTGGCCGTGATCCTGGGGGTGATGTGCGCCCTCACGGCGGCGAAGAGCACGAAAACCTGAACCCCGACCCGACCGGGCCGCCTCAGCCCTCCGGAACCGTCCAGGGTTCCGTCGCCAGGGGCCGCCCGGTCTCCAACGCCGTCTTGAGGTTGGAGAGGACGGCGGGCCAGCCCCTGGCCACATCGGCGAGTTCACGCGCGTCGCGAACGTCGGTGTGCGTGAGGGTGAGCCGGACGACGCCCTGATACTCGGTGACATCGAACGCGACCCGCGACACGGCAGCCGGCTCGGCCGGATCGGCCCAGGTCGTCACGAGCCTCTCCGGCCGACGGCTCTCCACGACTTCCCCGACCACGTCCACCACCCCGGACCCGTCGACCCGCACATGCTCCCAACGGGACCCCTCGGCCCAGTCCGACACATTGCGGTGCCCCCAATAGGCGGCGGTCGACTCGGCATCGGTCAGCGCATCCCAGACCTGCTCGGCGGAAGCGCCGACATAGAGGACGTACGAGTACTCCATCGCTGGCCTCACTCCGGTTCCCGGCGATACGCGACCCCGTCACGCTCCCACAGCCCCACGAGTGCCGCATCCCCGGCACGAACGCCGACCTCGGGGGCGGGTGAGGGGGAGCCGTGCCGCTACTCCCCCTCGTAGGGGCCTGCGCGTCAGGCGGTCACGACGCCTTCGACAGCCAGGCCGTCGCGTTCAGGGCGAGGGACGCGTTCGTGGCGTTCGGGTCGTTCCAGCCGTCGTAGAGGGTGTTGCCGGACTGGCCGGTGCCGTCGTCGATCGGGGAGCTGTCGCCCCAGAAGGCGATGCGGCCGGAGCCGAAGGTGGAGGTGAGGAAGAAGGCGCCGGTGGTGCCGGAGTAGCCGGAGCGGTAGAGGAGGCCCTTGGCGGTGGAGTTGTCGGACGGTTTGATCGTCGCCGTCGTGCCGCTCGCGATGAGGCTGTTGGTGACCGTGCCGAACGAGCCGTGCAGGACCGGGTTCGTGGAGTCCGTGATGGCGGCCGGGTAGCCGGAGCTGATGTTCAGGGAGTCGATGGAGAAGCCGAAGGGGTCCGTCGAGTCGACCGTGTTGTTCGTCATCAGGTCGTTGAGGATCTCCACCGCGTCCTCGCCGTCGTTGTTGCGGTCGGCGCCCGTGTGGTCGGAGATCATGAAGAGGCCGCCGCCGTTCTTCACGAAGGTCATGATCGCGGTCTTCTCGGCGGTCGTGAAGAGGGTGTTCGGCTCCGGCAGGACGAGCGTGTCGAAGTTCTTCAGGTCCGTCGCCGAGGAGCCCCCGTAGCTGAGGGCGGAACCCGACGGCAGCGTCTTGAGGCTGTAGTCCCCGGTCTGCTGGAGCGCCACGCCCCAGGAGGACAGCGCCCCGGTCCAATCCGTCTCGGCGGACGGCGCGGAGTCCTCGCCCAGGGGGTCGGGCTGGCTCGTGGAGATGATCCAGTCCGCGTTGCCGGCGGTCTCGGCGTGCGCGTTGTCGAAGAGGACGCGGTGGGGGGTGGCCGCGTGCGAGGGCGTGGCGGCGGTGACCTGGAGCGTGACGCCGGCGGCGAGCAGGCCGAGTGCGGCGAGTGTGCTCGTGGTCTTGGCGCGGGGACGTGCGATACCGGGCATCCGGCGGACCTCCGTGAAGGATGGGGGGAAAGTGGCGGGTGCGGGTACGGGCTGTGTACGCGTAGGCCCAGGTCGGACGGCTCTACGCGCATTGATCGCTTGAAAGGTACATGGCATGAAGGTGTGCGGACCATCAAGCGCGGGCGAGGAGACCCCCAAGCCCGGGCAATGAACCGGACCTGACTGTTCGGCGCCGGGAGGGGCACACGTAGGTCGACGGGATCCCGACTCGAAGGGGCGAAGATGGAGATCTCCGGAATCATCAGCGCGATCGTCATCGGCTGCGTCATCGGCGTGCTCGGCCGCCTCGTCGTCCCCGGCCGCCAGCACATCGGCGTCCTGTGGACCATCCTCGTCGGCATCGCCGCGGCCCTCATCGGCTCCGCCATCGCGAACGGCCTCGACGTCCAGGACACGAACGGCGTCGACTGGATCGAGTGGCTCATCCAGATCGGCCTGGCGGCGGTGGGGGTCACGGCACTGGACCGCACGAAGTCGCGCCGCTGAGGGGGGTGTTGGGCCGGACAGGCGCCAGCGCCACCGCCCCCACACACGCCGCCCGGCGAACCACGAGCC
>NZ_LIRL01000367.1 GCF_001419795.1 Streptomyces niveiscabiei | reverse complement strand
CGATGCCGTAGCCGATGGCGTCGTTGCGCTTGGCGCCGTCGGTGGGACCACCGATGGTGTTGAGCATGACGCGCAGGACCTGGTTGTTCGTCCAGGTGGGGTGGACCGACCAGATCAGGGCGGCGCTCGCTGAGGCGAGGGCGGTGGCGTCGCTCGTGCCGCTCGACTTGCAGACGCCGCTCTTGGTTCCACAGGCGTGCACCATGTCCTCACCCGGCGCGGCCATGTCGACCTGGGGACCGAACTGGGACTCCGCGGTCCGGTGGAGATTCCGGCCTACAGCTGCGACCCCCACCACGCCAGGAGTCACGGACGGATACTCGGGCAAGTTGGCCTGGTCTCCGGTGTTTCCGACAGCCGCGAAAATCAACGCGCCCTTGTCCAGGGCGTACTTGACCGCGTCCGTCAATTGCGGCGAGCCCTCGCTGAACCCCAGGGAGATGTTGATGACTCGCGCGCCTGCACCCACCGCGTAACGGATCGCTTGCGGAACGAGTTCGTTGAATACCTCGTTCCCTTCGGCCATATTGGCCAGTTCATCGGCCTTAGGCATCCGAACAGGGAGGATCTTCGCTCCGGGAGCGAGGCCGAAAGCACCCTGTCCTCCGCCATAAGCGCCGGTTCCGGCGATCAGGCCGGCCATGCCGGTGCCATGGCCGGCGTAATCTGTGTGCTCGTCGCCCGGCTGATCCGTGGCGTAGTCCTTGCCTGCCAGGACACGTCCCTTGAGATCAGGGTTGGTCCAGTCGACACCGGAGTCGATGACCGCGACCGTGACACCCTCTCCGGTACTGGTCTTCCACATGTTCTCGGCCTGCATGGCATCGAGGAACCACTGTTCCTCACGGGTTGTCTCCGCGCTCGCGGACGTTCCTGTGACACCCACCAGCGACAACCCCAAGGCCGCCGCAGCCATCGCACGGCAAAGCCGGTATCCAGTGCTACTGATCAGCATGAACTCGGCTCTCCCTAATTCCTGAACATGTCAGTCGACAACCGGCGGCACAGTAGGCCGGTGGTTCCGCTGCCAGGTCGCCTCGTCCTCCGTCACACCGTAGGGCTGGCCGCTCCCGTTCCTCGTGTTCGTCGGAGGCGTACCTTGAGTCGGACGCGAAGCAGGGGCCGCCGCGCCATGGCCTGCACCAAAGCGTGTCGTCCCAGCGGTACCACCCGTGATCGCGTTCCGCGATCCCTCGCCGCCGACTCCAACCGCCCTGGAACCAGGCACGCGCCCGCCCGTACGTCCCGGCTGCTGGGCAGCGCTGCCACCCACGACACCGGAGGTGGGCATCGGTCGCCCGCCGCCCATGCCACCAGGAGGCGACACAGGGCGACTGCGGGCGGTCGCACTCGGTACGCCCGTCCCTCGACTGACCGGGTTCGCCATACCCGCCGTCTGCCCCATCGGTCCACGCATGGAGGTACCTTCCCCTCCCACGACCGTGCCACGGGGAATAGACCCCGTCGCCCTGCCTTCGGACGGCAGGACGGGACGGCCACCGATGATGCCGTTACCACCAGTGACGTTCGGAACGCGTCCCAAAGGCGTCGCAGTCCCGGTTCCCTGGCCGAGCAAGGGCATCGGTGCCCTCCCCGATACCGCCGGGTTACTGCTGACGGGCAGTGGCTGCCCACCTCCGAACAACGGAGGAACTGGCCCGGGCTGTGGTGCCGTACCTCGCACCAGCCCCGGGTCGACTGGGTTGCGCGGGTTCTCCACCGGAGCGTGCGACGGCAAGGTACCCACCGAATCAATGGCTGTCCGGATAGGAGGTGGTGTCACCTCCCCAGGAACACTCTGTGTCCCCGCGACATGCGGCAGCGACGCGGCAGCAACAGGGGCGACTTGCAGATGAGAACTCCGTGTCGAACCGCTGCTCCCTGCGACCGTAGTCCCTGCGTCGGCAACTGAACCCGTACTGCCTGAGCCCCCGGAGCGGCCATGGTCCGCCATGCCGTCAAGTAGCAGAGCGTCTTGCGGCACGAACGCCTGCGGCGGCGGTGGAAGCTTCGGTCTCTCCAACGCGTTCAACTGCGTAGCCGACCACGAATACGACTGCGCAAGCTTCGTCATCTGCGACGCCGCCTCCAGCCGCACCTTCTCCCGGTCCGCGGTCAAAGCCGCCAGCTCCGCAGACGACTTGGAGGCGATACCCGCCGCGTCGGGATCGTTGTGGGCCGCCTTGGCCGCAGCAAGGTTCGCCGTAGCACTCGGCATGTCGCGAGGGATGGACGACTGGGCCAGAGAGATCGCGTCCGAGGCATGCATCAGCCACGAACTGGAATCCTTGCTGAAGTCACTCAGACGGAGCGTCGCGTTGGCGAGATCGGCCGCCCAGGTACGGAAGGCGTCGGCACCCTCGCCCTTCCACGCCACCCACTGGGGACGGACCTTCAACTCCTTCGCGATGTCCGCGATATCAGCCGCAGCCTTCTCCAGACGACTCGCGGCACCACTGACCACACCCGCGTTCGCCTGGTCCAGCCACGCCAGCATCTGCTCATGACTCATGCCGTCGAAGAACGTACCGCCCGAACTCTCCGCGTCACGCATCAGATCGCCCCGCCCTTCGTGTTCGTGGCGTTGCCGGACGGCGGCTGGCCGGTTGCCGACTGCTGCGGCTGGCCCGGGTCGTAGACGCCGCCGTACTCCTTGGTCGTCTCCGCGCTGATCGCGGCCATGCGCTGGCGGACGTCGAGGTCGATGTTCTCGTAGCCCTTGTGGGAGGCGAGGACGGCGATGCCCATGCCTTCCATGGAGTCGGAGAGGAGCTTGGAGAGGTTCTCCAGCTCGCTGATGACCGTCTCGTACGCGGTGAAGAGGCCGGCCGCCTCGATCCACCCCTCGCTCCCGCCGCCGAACTGAGTGCGGGTGAGCTGGTCCTGGGCCAGTTCGGTGGGGCCGGCCGAGGAGCCCTTGAGGGTGCGGATCAGTTCATCTATGCGCGTGCGGAAACCTGTGAACGACGCGTACTCCGCGGCCATGTCGGCCTGCGCCTGAATCGCGTTCCGCGCGTCGGTCGACGAGTTCTCCCCGCCCTCCAGCAACATTCCGTCATCCTCCCCGTACGGATCACACAGCCAACTCTAACCACCGCCACCGACAACCGACCCCCGAGGGCCACCACCGTCCATCCAACCCCCACATCCGCGCCCCCGCATGAGCACTCGTACTCAGCTCACACCACCCCACCGGAGAACGCCAGCACGTTTCGGGTACGGCGTCCCGGACGCGCCGGAGGGGCCGCCCGCACCACGGATGGCGGGCGGCCCCTCGGGCGAGGACCGGTGCAGGGCCCGGGCCCGGAACAGGGCCCATGGACCAACTCACTTGAGCAGGAAGGGAGTCGAAGGCTCCCCGCAGGGGGGACCGCCCCGGACTCCCCGGGGTTCAGGAGGCCTTCGCCTCGGTCTTGGCCGCCGCAGGCGCCGGCGCCGGCTTCGCCGCCTCGTAGAACTCCTCGCGGGGAGTTTCGAGGGCGCCGAGGGCGACGACCTCGCGCTTGAGGAACATGCCGAGGGTCCAGTCGGCGAAGACGCGGATCTTGCGGTTCCAGGTCGGCATGGCCATGCCGTGGTAGCCGCGGTGCATGTACCAGGCGAGCCGCCCGCGCACCTTGATCTTCATCTTGCCCATGACGATCATCGCGACGCCCTTGTGGAGGCCGAGCCCCGCGACGGCGCCCTTGTTGGAGTGCGCGTACGTCTTCTGCGGGAAGCCCCGCATGCCGGAGACCACGTTGTCGCCGAGGACCTTGGCCTGGCGCAGCGCGTGCTGGGCGTTGGGCGGGCACCAGGCGTTCTCGACGCCGGCCTTGCGGGCGGCGACGTCGGGGACCTGGGCGTTGTCGCCGGCGGCCCAGATGTAGTCGGTGCCCTGGACCTGGAGGGTCTCGGAGGTGTCGACGTGTCCGCGGGGGCCGAGGGGGAGGCCGTAGCGGGCCAGGACCGGGTTCGGCTTGACGCCGGCCGTCCAGACGATCGTGTTGGAGTCGACTTCGAGGCCGTTCTTCAGGACGACGTGGCCGTCGACGCAGGAGTCCATCGAGGTCGAGAGGTAGATCTCGACGCCGCGGCTCTCCAGGTGCTCCTTGCCGTACTGGCCGAGCTTGGGGCCGACCTCGGGGAGGATCTTGTCGGCGGC
This sequence comes from Streptomyces niveiscabiei, assembly GCF_001419795.1. Lineage (GTDB taxonomy): Bacteria > Actinomycetota > Actinomycetes > Streptomycetales > Streptomycetaceae > Streptomyces > Streptomyces niveiscabiei. The sequence goes on along the minus strand of NZ_LIRL01000367.1, from coordinate 5,475 downwards.
GTCGACGAGGACGAAGCGCATGTCCTCGCGGGAGACCGTCTTGTAGTACTTGGCCGCGTCCCGGGCCAGGTCCTCGACCTCGCCGATGGTCTCCGCGCCGGCGAACCCGCCGCCGATGAAGACGAAGGTGAGCGCCTTGCGGCGGATCTCCTCGTCGGTCGTGGAGTCGGCCTTGTCGAGCTGTTCGAGGACGTGGTTGCGCAGGCCGATGGCCTCCTCGACGCCCTTCATGCCGATGCCCTGCTCGGCGAGGCCGGGGATCGGGAAGGTGCGGGAGACGGCGCCGAGCGCGATCACCAGGTAGTCGAAGGGCAGCTCGTACGCCTCGCCGACGAGCGGGGCGATCGTCGCGACCTTGCGGTCCTGGTCGATGGTGGTGACCCGGCCGGTGAGCACCTCCGCCTTCGGCAGCACGCGTCGCAGCGGGACGACGACGTGGCGCGGGGAGATGTTGCCGGCGGCGGTTTCGGGGAGGAAGGGCTGGTAGGTCATGTACGACCGGGGGTCGACGACCGTGACGGTCGCCTCTCCGTAACGCATCTTCTTGAGAATGCGTCGAGCTGCGTACAGGCCTACGTACCCACCGCCTACTACGAGGATCCTGGGACGCTCCGTGGTGCTCATGCCATCGAGTATCCACCCGGGTCAGGGGGGTCGCTCGTGCGCCCCTTCACAAGCTTTGTCGGGGGGTGTGTTATCCTCCGCGACTCGCGTGATCCATGTCATGTCCGCGAGCGGGAACCCCCTCCCCCACGGCACCGTTGTCAATGGCCCCCGACCTGCCTCTCCGGCCGTCCGAGGGCCCTGTGAGGGGTCGGTACGATGCCTCCGCGGCCCCTTCGCGTTACGTCCCCGTACCCCCGTTTTGAACGTGTTCACACGGGTGTTGGGCCCCGGAAGGGCCAACCGGGCCGCGTTCCTGACCCAACGGGACCCTTTTCCTTGTGAAGAACTTCACGAACTTTCCCGACGGGACGCCGCCGCACCCCCTCGAACCCCGCTCAAACGGTGTTCCCCCAGCTCAGCGGAGCCCTGCCGACGAAGCCTCCAGCCGATGCACAACTCCTCCATTTCATGGGGGGTTTTGGTGCCCAGTAGGCCGGTTTCGCACCCATCGTCTCCACACTTGGCCGAAAATCGCCTCTTCCCCCGCCTCTCCCCGGCCTGAATGATGTGGCTCCTTCACAACATCAACTCTGTGAGACGAGGACACACGTGAAGCAACGGGGTAAGCGAGCGGTCTCCATAGCCGCCTCAGCGATGGCGCTGGCAGCCGGTCTGGTCGTGGGTGGTCCGGCCAACCCGGCGAGCGCCGCGCCGAACGTCTATTTCTACAGCTACACGTTCAGCAACGGCGCCGGCCGCATCGACGTCTACAACGACGGCGACTACGCCGGGACCGCCCAGTGGGCGGCCGATCCCGGTGACTTCGGCTCCTCCACCGGGGACAGCCTGATCGCCTCCGACCAGCTGGCGGACGGCTACGGCATCGAGGCGCACGTCAACGACGGCCGGGACACCGCGACGACGCGCGGCCACTCCGCGCCGTACACCGACAAGGTGACCGGCGACCTGCTGGAGGGTGCCGACCTCAAGCTGTGGGCCTGCTACGTCCAGGGGACGTACAGCAAGTGCAGCGACAAGATCGACGTACACGCCTGACGTACACGGGAGGCCCCGGCGCACTGCCGGGGCCTCTCCCTGTCTAGCCCTCCGCCACCTTGAACGCGATCCCGTCCAGGATGTCGTGCTCGCTCACCACGACCTCCTCCGCGCCGGTCCGCTCCATGATCGACAGGAGTACGAGGGCCCCCGCGCCGATGACGTCCACGCGTCCGGGGTGCATGGAGCCGATGGCCGCGCGCTCGGCGTGGGTGGAGCGCAGGAGCCACTCGGTCAGCTCGCGGACCGTCCCGTAGGAGATCCGGGAGTGGTGGATACGGGACGAGTCGTACTCGGGGAGGTCCTGGGCGATGGCCGAGAGCGTCGTGACGGACCCGGCGAGCCCGACCAGCGTGCGCGCCTCCCGCAGCGGGACCGTCTCCTCCGCGAGGTCGAGGGCCGCCTCGATGTCCGCCCGCATCGCCGCGATCTGCGCCTCGGTGGGCGGGTCGGTGACCGTGCCCTCGTGGACGAGGTGGCGCTCGGTCATCCGTACGCAGCCGACGTCGACGGAGCGCGCGGCGCGGACGTCCGTGTCCCCGACGACGAACTCCGTCGACCCGCCGCCGATGTCCACGACCAGGTACGGCGTCGCGAGGTCCGGCCGCGCGGTCAGCTCCCTGGTCGCGCCGGTGAAGGAGAACGCGGCCTCCTCGTCCCCGGTGACGACCTCGGGCTCCACCCCGAGGATCTCCAGCACGCCCCGGACGAACTCGTCCCGGTTCTCCGCGTCCCGGGAGGCGGAGGTCGCGACGAACCGCACCCTCTCGGCCCCCAGCTCCTTGATGACCGCCGCGTACTCCCGGCACGCCGCGAACGTCCGCTCCAACGCCTCCGGCGCGAGCCGCCCGGTCCGGTCGACCCCCTGCCCGAGCCGCACGATGGTCATCCGCCGGTCCAGATCGACGAGTTCCCCCGACACGGGGTCGACATCGGCGACGAGCAGCCGGATGGAGTTGGTACCGCAGTCGACGGCGGCGACACGGGTCACGGAGACGCCCTTTCTTTCAGCCCGTCCGGCGTTTGAGGACGAGGCCCTTCGGGCCGAACGGGGTCCAGGGGCAGAGCCCCTTGGCGGGGTGGAAGGGGCGGAGCCCCTTCAAAGGATGGGAAGGGTAGGGGCGGCGGGGGCGAGATCACTCGGCGGGAACCACGCACGCACCTTTACGCCACCACTCCGGCAGCATCGCGAGCGCCTCGTCACCGAGCGGATTCACCCCGGGCCCGGCGGCCAGCGAGTGCGCGACCAGCACATGCAGACACTTCACCCGGTCCGGCATCCCCCCGGCGCTCGGGAACCCGGCCAGCACCTCGATCTCGTCCCGCCGCCGGATGTAGTCCTCGTGCGCGGCGCGGTACGCGGCTGCCAGCTCGGGGTCCTGCCCGAGCCGCTCGGTCATCTCCTTCATGACCCCGTTCGCCTCCAGCGTCCCGATCGCCGAGTTCGCCTTGGGGCAGGTCAGGTAGTACAGCGTCGGGAAGGGCGTCCCGTCGGGAAGACGGGGCGCGGTCTCCACGACGTCCGGCTGCCCGCAGGGACACCGGTGGGCGATGGCGCGCAGCCCCCGGGGGGGCCGGCCCAACTGCTGCCGGAACGCCTCGACGTCCGCGTCGGTCGGCTCGGTGCGCTCAGTGGTCGGGGGAGGCGTTTGCATGGCGTACGAGAGTCTCTCTGCTGTCGGTAAGGGTTGAGGCGGCAGCGTCCAGTATCGCGGGCACGCCGCCCCCGCCTCACCTGCCGACCGCGTCGGCCTTGTCCACGCCGTCCCAGACGTTCGCGTACCAGGGCCGGTCGGCGGCGCCCGCGTCGACGCGGGCCTGCTTCGCGGCGTCGGGGTCGACGACGACGTACCCGGTCTCCCCCGGCAGGACGTAGTGGAGCCGCTGCCGGATCTGCTGCTCGGCGTACGCGTCGTCCTGCCAGCGCGCCTTGAGGTCGCGGAGCTGCTCGACCTTCTGCCGGGCCTGCTCCTGCTCGCGTTCGAGGTCGGCGATCTCGGCGCGCTGGGAGACGTACTGGCGCATGGGGTAGGCGAGGGCGACGACGAGGGTGCACAGGACGAGCGCGAGGAGCGCGGCGCGGCCGGTGAGACGGGAGCGGCGCTGCTGGCGCTTGTTCTGGGAGCGGTAGACGCGGGCGGCGGTCTGCTCGCCGAGGGCGCGGAGTCTGGTCGCGGTGGAGAACCGGTCCTTGTCCTTGACGGCCATGCCCGCGCCTCCCGTTCCCGTTCATACGTGCGTACGTCCCCGCACACGGTACGGGACCGGGTACGGGGACGTACGAGCGACGCCCTTCTAAGCGGCGTCCCTAAGGGTGTTTCAGCCCTTGAAGCGGGGGAACGCGGACCGACCGGCGTACACGGCCGCGTCGTCCAGGATCTCCTCGATGCGCAGGAGCTGGTTGTACTTGGCGACGCGCTCGGAGCGGGCCGGGGCGCCGGTCTTGATCTGGCCGCAGTTCGTGGCGACGGCGAGGTCCGCGATCGTGACGTCCTCGGTCTCGCCGGAGCGGTGGGACATCATGCACTTGAAGCCGTTGCGCTGGGCCAGCTCGACGGCGTCCAGGGTCTCCGTGAGGGAGCCGATCTGGTTGACCTTGACGAGGAGCGCGTTGGCGGCGCCGTCCTCGATGCCGCGGGCGAGGCGCTCGGGGTTGGTGACGAAGAGGTCGTCGCCGACGATCTGGACCTTGTCGCCGAGGCGGTCGGTGAGGACCTTCCAGCCGGCCCAGTCGTCCTCGAAGAGCGGGTCCTCGATGGAGACGAGCGGGTAGGCGGCGACCAGCTCCTCGTAGTACTCCGTCATCTCGGCGGCGGAGCGGGACTTGCCCTCGAAGAGGTAGGAGCCGTCCTTGTAGAACTCGGAGGCGGCGACGTCGAGCGCGAGGGCGATCTGCTCGCCGGGGACGTACCCGGCCTGCTTGATCGCTTCGAGGATGAGGTCGAGGGCGTCGCGGTTGGAGCCGAGGTTCGGCGCGAAGCCGCCCTCGTCGCCGAGGCCGGTGGACAGGCCCTTGGTCTTCAGCACCTTCTTGAGGGTGTGGTAGACCTCGGTGCCCCAGCGCAGGGCCTCGGAGAAGGACTCGGCGCCGATCGGCGCGATCATGAACTCCTGGATGTCCACGTTGGAGTCGGCGTGCGAGCCGCCGTTCAGGATGTTCATCATCGGCACCGGCAGGAGGTGCGCGTTCGGGCCGCCGAGGTAGCGGAAGAGCGGCAGGTCGGACGCCTCGGAGGCGGCGTGCGCGACGGCGAGGGAGACGCCGAGGATGGCGTTGGCGCCCAGCGAGCCCTTGTTGTCGGTGGCGTCCAGGTCGAACATGGCCTGGTCGATCAGGCGCTGCTCGGTCGCGTCGTAGCCGACGAGCTCCGGGCCGATCTGCTCGATGACGGCGAGGACGGCCTTCTCGACGCCCTTGCCCTGGTAGCGGTTGGGGTCACCGTCGCGCAGCTCGATGGCCTCGAAGGCACCGGTGGAGGCGCCGGACGGGACGGCGGCACGACCGGTGCTGCCGTCGTCGAGGCCGACCTCGACCTCGACGGTGGGGTTGCCTCGCGAGTCGAGGATTTCCCGGGCTACGACGACGTCGATGGACGGCACGAGCATCTCCTTCAGTGTGACGCGGGTACGCAGACCTCGTGGGCGCTGCGAGGACGAGCCTAACCGGCTCCGGGGCTTCGGCCAGCCGACCGCCCGCCCCATGGGACAGAACCGACCGTACTCATTGTTCATACCCGGAACAAAGAGGGGGTGGCCGGGGGGCGAACAAAGAAGGGCGGCGGCGGACACAAACCCGCTCCGGTGCGTACGGGG
>NZ_LIRL01000366.1 GCF_001419795.1 Streptomyces niveiscabiei | reverse complement strand
GCCCCCTTTCGGCACAGCCCCACAGGAGACGCGCTCTCGTGCAGCACCCCGTCGTCCCGGAACTGGCCCACACGCACACCCGCCCGATCCACTGGGTCGCGACCGCCACCGCCCTCGCGGGGGTCGTCGCCCTCTCCTCGGTGATCCAGCCGGGACCCGCGACCGCCGCGCAGCCCACGACGAAGGCGGACGACAGACCGGCCGCCGTCGCCCCGTCCGTACTCGGCGTGAAGTTCCCCCTGGACTGCGGCCCCGTGAAGGCGCTGGTCGTGAAACAGGCCGCCGGGGACCTCGACGGGGACGGACGGCCGGAAACCGTCGCCGTCGTCCACTGCGACGCCCCGATGGGCACCCCGCCCGACAGCGTGTACGTCCTCACCCGGGGCCCGAAGGACAGCGCCCCGCGCGTCGTCGCCACCCTCGTCACCGCCCAGGACCGCAACACGGTCACCGCCGTCGCGGTCACCGACGGCGCCGTACGCGCGAGCATCCTCGGCTACTCCACGCCGGACGTGCCCCGTTGCTGCCCCGACGTCAAGAGCGAGGCCCAGTGGCGGTGGAAGGACGACCGGTTCGTCCGTACGGCACCGGCCGGCGCGCACAGCGTCTGAAACCGGCCACGCGACCGGACCCGGGGTGAGCGAACCGTCACTCCGCGTCCGGGCCGTACACCTCCACGCTGTCCGAAACGCGCCGTACATGGATGCACTCGCCCGGACACTCCCGCGCCGAATCCACCACGTCCGTCAGCAGCGGCAGCGGAACCGGAACCGCCGCACCCGGATGCTGCAACAGCTCGTCCCCCGGACCCCGCACGTACGCCAGCCCGTCGATGTCGAGCTCGAACACCTCCGGCGCGTACTGCGCGCAGATCCCGTCCCCCGTGCAGAGGTCCTGGTCGATCCAGACCTCCAGCGCACCCGCCTCCGCGACCACGTCCACCACTCCCGAGACTCCCGCCGTTTAACACCGAGCCCCACGGGAACCATGCAGGCTCTGACCGCCGTTGAACACTTCGACCCTACCCGGACCGGCTTCCCAATCATGTTCGGTGGGTATTCCCCTGGCGTGAGGGAGAGCGCAAGGGTGAAGATCGGACACACCCCGACCGTCTTTGTGATCTAGGGGTTTCAACCGACACCCACCCAGGTAGGGTCTGGAAGCGTCCAGCTCCCCATGGAGGAGGTGAGGACCGTGGCAGCCCACGACGACGACATGAACCGCGGCATCCGCCCGGGACGAGGGTCCGACGACCCGTCCGGGCAGATTGCCTACCTTGAGCAGGAGATCGCCGTCCTGCGCCGCAAGCTCGCCGACTCTCCGCGGCACACGAGGATTCTCGAAGAGCGGATCGTCGAGCTACAGACCAACCTGGCCGGCGTGTCCGCCCAGAACGAACGACTCGCCAACACGCTCCGCGAGGCCCGCGACCAGATCGTCGCCCTCAAGGAGGAGGTCGACCGGCTCGCGCAGCCCCCGGCCGGCTTCGGAGTCTTCCTGGCGGCCAACGAGGACGGCACCGCCGACATCTTCACCGGAGGCCGCAAACTCCGCGTGAACGTCAGCCCGAGCGTCGACCTCGACGACCTCAGGCGCGGCCAGGAAGTGATGCTCAACGAAGCACTCAACGTGGTCGAGGCCATGGAGTTCGAGAGCGTCGGCGACATCGTCACCCTCAAGGAGATCCTGGAGGACGGCGAACGCGCCCTCGTCCAGGGCCACACCGACGAGGAAAGGGTGGTCCGGCTCGCCGAACCGCTCCTCGACGTCACCATCCGGCCCGGTGACGCCCTCCTCCTCGAACCCCGCTCCGGCTACGTCTACGAGATCGTGCCCAAGAGCGAGGTCGAGGAACTCGTCCTCGAAGAGGTCCCCGACATCGGCTACGAGCAGATCGGCGGCCTCGGCGGACAGATCGAGGCCATCCGCGACGCGGTCGAACTCCCGTACCTGTACCCGGACCTGTTCAAGGAGCACGAGCTGCGCCCGCCCAAGGGCGTCCTGCTCTACGGGCCCCCCGGATGCGGCAAGACGCTCATCGCCAAGGCCGTCGCCAACTCGCTGGCCAAGAAGGTCGCCGAGGTCACCGGCCAGGCCCAGGGCAAGAGCTTCTTCCTCAACATCAAGGGCCCCGAGCTCCTCAACAAGTACGTCGGCGAGACCGAGCGGCAGATCCGCCTCGTCTTCCAGCGCGCCCGCGAGAAGGCGTCCGAGGGCACCCCCGTCATCGTCTTCTTCGACGAGATGGAATCCCTCTTCCGCACCCGCGGCTCCGGCGTCAGCTCCGACGTCGAGAACACCATCGTCCCCCAGCTCCTCGCCGAGATCGACGGCGTCGAGGGCCTCCAGAACGTCGTCGTCATCGGCGCCTCCAACCGCGAGGACATGATCGACCCGGCCATCCTGCGCCCCGGCCGCCTCGACGTGAAGATCAAGATCGAGCGCCCCGACGCGGAAGCCGCCAAGGACATCTTCGGCAAGTACCTCACCGAACGCCTCCCCCTGCACGCCGACGACCTCGGCGAACACGGAGGCAGCAAGACGGTCACCGTCGAGAGCATGATCCAGACCGCCGTCGAGCACATGTACGCCGAATCCGAGGAAAACCGCTTCCTCGAAGTCACCTACGCCAACGGAGACAAAGAAGTCCTCTACTTCAAGGACTTCAACTCCGGCGCCATGATCGAGAACATCGTCGGGCGCGCCAAGAAAATGGCGATCAAGGACTTCCTGGAGAAAGAACAGAAGGGCCTGCGCGTCTCCCACCTCCTCCAGGCATGCGTGGACGAGTTCAAGGAGAACGAGGACCTCCCCAACACCACCAACCCGGACGACTGGGCCCGCATCTCCGGAAAGAAGGGCGAACGGATCGTCTACATCCGCACCCTCATCACCGGAAAGCAGGGCGCCGACACCGGCCGCTCCATCGACACGGTGGCGAACACCGGACAGTACCTGTAAGAAGACAGGGCGGCTGCGGGTGCCCCCGGCACTCGCAGCCGCCCTGTTTTACTCCCCGGGAAAAACCACATAGCCCCCGCACAACCGAAAAACCGGCCAGAAGCCGGACCGAGGCAATGACGCAAATGATCTCCCCGACGGCGCGCAGGCGTTCTAGGCTCTTTCGTACCGCCGAGTCGCACAGTGCGGGGACGGGCACCGCACACGCACCGCAGCACCAGCGGTACTTGAGCGACGCCCACGAAGGGCGCCGCCGGGCAAGGAGGGCCGCATGACCGTACGGCGAGTAATGGGCATCGAGACGGAGTACGGCATCTCCGTCCCCGGCCACCCCAACGCCAATGCCATGCTCACCTCGTCCCAGATCGTCAACGCCTACGCCGCGGCGATGCACCGGGCCCGCCGGGCCCGCTGGGACTTCGAGGAGGAGAACCCCCTGCGCGACGCCCGGGGATTCGACCTCGCCCGGGAGGCCGCCGACGCCAGCCAGCTCACCGACGAGGACATCGGCCTCGCCAACGTCATCCTCACCAACGGCGCCCGCCTCTACGTCGACCACGCCCACCCCGAGTACAGCTCGCCCGAAGTCACCAACCCCCGCGACGCCGTCCTGTGGGACAAGGCCGGCGAGCGCATCATGGCCGAGGCCGCCGAACGAGCCGCCCAGCTCCCCGGCGCCCAGCCCATCCACCTCTACAAGAACAACACCGACAACAAGGGCGCCTCCTACGGGACGCACGAGAACTACCTGATGAAGCGCGAGACCGCCTTCAGCGACATCGTGCGCCACCTCACGCCCTTCTTCGTCTCCCGCCAGGTCTTCACCGGCGCCGGACGCGTCGGCATCGGCCAGGACGGCCACGAACACGGCTTCCAGATCAGCCAGCGCGCCGACTACTTCGAGGTCGAGGTCGGCCTGGAGACCACCCTCAAGCGGCCCATCATCAACACCCGCGACGAACCCCACGCGGACGCGGAGAAGTACCGCCGCCTGCACGTCATCATCGGCGACGCGAACCTCTCCGAGATCTCCACCTACCTCAAACTCGGCACGACGGCCCTGGTCCTCTCCATGATCGAGGACGGCTTCATCGCCGTCGACCTCGCCGTCGACCAGCCCGTCCGCACCCTCCACCAGGTCTCCCACGACCCCGGACTCCAGCGCCTCGTCACCCTCCGCAGCGGGCGCACACTCACCGCCGTACAACTCCAGATGGAGTACTACGAGCTGTCCCGCAAGTACGTCGAGGAACGCTACGGCGCGGACGCGGACGAGCAGACCAAGGACGTCCTCGCGCGCTGGGAGGACACCCTCACGCGGCTGGAGAACGACCCCATGAGCCTCGCCGGGGAGCTCGACTGGGTCGCCAAGAAGGAGCTGATGGAGGGCTACCGGCGCCGTGACGACCTCGACTGGGACGCCGCGCGCCTGCACCTCGTCGACCTCCAGTACGCCGACGTACGGGCCGAGAAGGGGCTCTACAACCGGCTCGCCGCGCGCGGGCGCATGAAGCGGCTGCTGGACGAGCGGGACGTCGAGCGGGCCATGGCCGAGCCGCCGGAGGACACCCGGGCGTACTTCCGGGGGCGGTGCCTCGACCAGTACGCCGACGACGTCGCCGCCGCGTCCTGGGACTCCGTCATCTTCGACCTGCCCGGGCGCGACAGCCTCCAGCGCGTCCCAACCCTGGAACCGCTACGCGGAACGCGAAATCACGTCAAGGAGCTTCTGGACCGCTGCCGGACCGCGGAAGACCTGGTCAGGGTCCTCTCCGGCGGCTGAACACATGATCCCCGGACACGGGTGGAAACCCCCTCCTCCGGGAATCATCGAGGTGGCCCCCGCACGTTGTACCAACTGCGGGGCCGATGTCAGACCCGGACTATAGGGTCTGATCATCACCGACATGTCGGGCGAATCGAGCGGGGTGAGGGTTATGGCGACCAAGGACACCGGCGGCGGCCAGCAGAAGGCGACCCGGACGAACGAAGAGACCGAGGAGCAGGCGGCGGAGACGTCGGGCTCGGAGGACCTCAAGGAACGGCACGAGAAGCTGAGCGACGACGTCGACTCGGTTCTGGACGAGATCGACGACGTACTCGAGGAGAATGCAGAGGACTTCGTGCGCGGGTTCGTTCAAAAAGGTGGGCAATAGTCCGATTTGACCTTCGAATCGAAGGCGACGGGGGTCGAGGGTCATGGATACGCCACATGCGAAGCATTGCTCGGGGTGCGGCAGGGATCTGTCGCCCGGAGCGTTCGCGAAGGACAAGAACCGGCGGGACGGCCTTCAGCCCCGGTGCCGGGAGTGCGTGGCCGAGTACGGCGCCGCGTACTACCGGCGCCGTCGGGCGGCCATGGGCAAGAAGGTGTGGGAGAAGGTCGACGTTCCGGCGGGCCACAAGCTCTGCCGGACCTGCGGGAGAGATCAAGCCGCACAGCGAGTGGACACGGAACCGGACCGCCTCGGACGGTTTGGCCACACTCTGCAAGACATGCAAGGCGGCCCAGGGGCGGCGGGATCACCTCAAGCGCAACTACAACCTCACCGAAGCCCAGCGCGACGAGATGATCGCCTCGCAGCGAGGGCTCTGTGTCATCTGCCTGAAAGCCCCCGCCGTTCATGTGGATCACTGCCATGAGACGGGTAGGGTCCGTGGCGTACTGTGCTTCAACTGCAATTCGGCCATCGGCAAGTTGGGGGACGACCCCGATGCGGTTCGTCGGGCGGCCTCCTACCTGGAAGGAATCTCGTGGAAGCCAACACTCGTAGCACCGGGCGTCTACCAGCTGCCTTCCTGACGCCCGGGTCCTCGTCGTTCATGGACTTCCTGTCGGCGCATCAGCCGCAACTGCTGCCGGGGAACCGGCAGTTGCCGCCGGTGCAGGGTGTGGTGGAGGCGCCGCACGGGACGACGATCGTCGCGGTGACGTTCCAGGGCGGGGTGATCCTCGCGGGCGACCGCCGCGCGACGATGGGGAACATGATCGCCCAGCGGGACATCGAGAAGGTGTTCCCGGCGGACGAGTACTCGGCGGTCGGGATCGCCGGCACGGCGGGCCTCGCGGTGGAGATGGTGAAGCTGTTCCAGCTGGAGCTGGAGCACTTCGAGAAGGTGGAGGGCGCGCAGCTCTCGCTGGAGGGCAAGGCGAACCGCCTGTCGACGATGATCAGGTCGAACCTGGGCATGGCGATGCAGGGCCTGGCCGTGGTCCCGCTGTTCGCCGGGTTCGACGTGGACCGCGCGAAGGGCCGGATCTTCAGCTACGACGTGACGGGCGGCCGTTCGGAGGAGCAGAACTTCGCGGCGGTCGGCTCGGGTTCGATCTTCGCGCGGGGCGCGATGAAGAAGCTGTTCCACGCGGGCCTGACCGAGTCCGAGGCGACGACCCTGGTGGTGCAGGCGCTGTACGACGCGGCGGACGACGACTCGGCGACGGGCGGCCCGGATGTCGCGCGCCGGATCTATCCGATCGTCACGGTGATCACCGACGAGGGTTTCCGCAGGCTGACGGACGATCAGTCGGCCGAGATCGCCCGGTCGGTGCTGGAGAAGCGGCTGGAGCAGCCGGACGGCCCGCGGGCCGCGCTGCTGTAGCGGCGGATCTCGTTTCTTGTCAGGTGATCGAGTGACTTCCACAGAAAAGGACGGGTAACCGGTGTCGACGCCGTTCTATGTCTCCCCCCAGCAGGCGATGGCGGATCGCGCGGAGTATGCCCGTAAGGGCATCGCGCGGGGCCGGAGCCTGGTCGTCCTCCAGTACGCCGACGGCATCGTGTTCGTCGGCGAGAATCCGTCGCGCGCGCTGCACAAGTTCAGCGAGATCTACGACCGGATCGGTTTCGCGGCGGCGGGCAAGTACAACGAGTACGAGAACCTCAGGATCGGCGGTGTGCGCTACGCGGACCTGCGGGGCTACACCTACGACCGTGACGACGTGACCGCGCGGGGCCTCGCGAACGTGTACGCGCAGACGCTGGGGACGATCTTCTCGTCGTCGGCGGAGAAGCCGTACGAGGTGGAGCTGGTGGTCGCGGAGGTCGGTGAGACGGTCGAGGGCGACCAGATCTACCGGCTGCCGCACGACGGCTCGATCGTGGACGAGCACGGTTCGGTCGCGGTGGGCGGCAACGCGGAGCTGATCAGCAACTATCTGGACCAGCGCCACCGGGACGGCATGAGCCTGGCGGAGGCGCTGAAGCTGGCGGTGCAGGCGCTGTCGCGGGAGGCGAACGGCACGCAGCGGGAGATCCCCGCGGAGCGTCTTGAGGTCGCCGTCCTGGACCGTACGCGCCCGCAGCAGCGGAAGTTCAAGCGCATCGTGGGCCCGCAGCTGTCGCGCCTGCTGGAGGCGGAGGGCCCGGCGACGGAGGCGGAGAGCGCGGACGACGCCGAGGACGCCACGGGTTCCGAGGACTCCGGCGAGTAGCCGCTTCCTTCCCTGTACGTGCCCCGGCCGGGCCCTCCGGCTGGGGCACGGGGCGTTTCAGGACCTCGGCGGCGCGGTCGAGCCGCGTACGACGAGTTGCACCGGGATGTCGTCCTGGTCGGGCGTACGGCCGTCGAGGACGGCGAGGAGCGCGTGCATGCCGCGTTCGCCGAAGAGCTCGGCGTCGAGGCGGACGGTGGTGAGCTCCGGGTCGATGGCGGTGGCGAGGGCGAGGTCGTCGAGGCCGGTGACGGAGACGTCGTCCGGGATGCGCAGCCCGAGGCGGCGCAGGGCCTTGTAGGCGCCGGCGGCGAGCTTGTCGTCGTCGCAGACCACGGCGGTGGGCCGGGGGCCGTGCCGCAGGGCCTCGGTGACGGCGTGCCGGGCGTCCTCGATGGTGATGGGGGAGCGCGCGGTGCGCAGTGTGGTGCCGGGTGCGGCGGTGAGCCGGTCGACGAGGGCGGCGGCGCGGACGTGGAAGGTCCAGGAGGGTACGTCGGCGGCGAGGTGGAGGACGTCGCGGTGGCCGAGGCCGAGGAGGTGGTCGGCGACCTGGCGGGTGCCGTCGGCGATGTCGAGGTTGACGGTGGCGGCGCCGAGGCTGCCGCGC
>NZ_LIRL01000365.1 GCF_001419795.1 Streptomyces niveiscabiei | reverse complement strand
CGTCCAGGCCGGCCTGGACGTCTTCGGTCTCGGCGAGCACCACAGCTGGGACTTCGCAGTCGCCAATCCCGCCGTCCCGCTGGCCGCGATCGCCCAGGCCACCAGCCGTATCCGGCTGGCCAGTGCCATGTCGGTGCTGTCCACCGCCGATCCGGTCCGGCTGCACCAGGACTTCGCCTCCCTCGACCTGATCAGCGACGGCCGCACGGAGATCATCGCGGGGCGCAGCGCGTTCGTCGAGGCGTTCCGCCTGTTCGGCGTGGACCTCAAGGACTACGACGACGTGTTCGCGGAGAAACTGAGGCTGCTGCTCGCCATCCGTGAGAACCCCGAACACGTCACCTGGCGCGGACGGTTCCGCCCGGCCATGGACGGCCTCTCCGTCCAGCCCTCGCCCCAGCAGGCGCAGTTGCCGCTGTGGCTCGGCGTGGGCGGCACCCCCTCCAGCGCGGAACGCGCCGGACGCCTCGGCCTGCCCATGGCGCTCGGCCTCATCGGCGGGGACATCCGGCGTGCCCGCCCCCTCGTCGAGCACTACCGCGCGGTCGGCACAGCAGCCGGCCACCCCGCCCACCGGCTGCGGCTCGGCAGATCCGGCCACTTCTACGTCGGCCGCACCTCCCAGGGCGCACGCGACGACGTCTTCCCCTTCTACAAGGAATACGTCCGCCCCAAACCGCCCACCGGACGCGGCTTTCACATCGGACGCGCCGAATTCGACGCCGCAGCGGTACCGTTCGGCGCCCTGATGGTCGGCAGTCCCCAGGAGATCATCGACAAGATCCTCGCCGAACGCGAAGTACTCGGCCTCGATCGCTACATGGGCCAGGTCGACTTCGGCGGTATGCCCGCCCGTATGATCCACGACTCGATCGAGCTTCTCGCCACCGAGATCGCCCCCGTCATCCGCAGGGAACTCGCCCCGCCGGCCAGACCGGCCGCAGCCTGACCAGCAGCTGAACCGGCGTCGCGGACGTCGGCGGCCACGATCTCGCGACAGGCGCACCCTGTTCGAAAACGACGACCGACCTGAAAGCCTCGACGAGGGTAGCGGCGTGGAGATTGACCAACGCGCGGTAGACGTAGGACGATCCCGTCGCTCAACTCCTTCTGCGGGGTCTCGCACACGCAGGACGCTGACGTAGTTTCCGGTGCCAGGCATCGAGCACCCGCGCAGTCGCCGGACCAGCGGTCACCGGCATGCCCGGTGCAGCGGAGTTCGTCGGCTTGACCGCCGAGTACGACGAGTTGCTCGCCCGCCCTGCCTACGTCCACGGCGAGCTCTAACACCCCCGGGCGGAACTCGACCTGAGCGTGCCCGACAGCGACAGGGCCGCGACATCGATGCCCCCGCCACGCGCGCCGAGCCTCGGTCCGCCCTGCAACCTGACGACCGGTCCTGAGCAGGATCGGGGCCGCGGTGCCGACCGAGATGCCGAAGCCGGCCGCGGGCTGCGCGAGACCGTCGAGCCGACGCATCGTGACCCACTCGAATCAGCGAGGCGCTGAGAGCCGCTACCAGCTGACCCGGGAGGCGGCCGATCCCGCGTACTCGACTCGAGCGCGAGCCGGGATGGTCCGCGAGATCGCCGCCCCCACCTATCTGGCCCCGGACGGGTTACGCGGCGTTCCCGCCGGGGCCGCGCTCCCGCACCGCATCACACACGCCGCGCCCGCGTCGAACTCGGCGGTTTCGGTGGTCACGGATTCGTCGGCAGCCTGAGAATGCTCTCCACCGTGGCGTCAGTTCGCGTCCGTCCGGACAAGTCGATCATCCCAGCGCTCAGTGATGCTATAGAGCCCATCCCGTGCCCGTTCGCGCAGGACCTGGCGGACCCCACTATGTGCGACATCTGGGTCGCCTTGACACCCTCGATGGTGATGACGTTGTCGGTGGCGCCACGCAGCTGGTCGGCCATGTGATTGCAGTGTGCGGTCAGGCCACGGATGGCCAACTCGTCGTGCAGCACGGAGTTGTGAGCTTGATGGCGTCCGGTCCGGGCGCGGACGGGAGCTGTCGACGCACGGACGTTGCGACATCGGGCCGGCGTGAGGGATGTCCGCGCCACCGCAGGGACATCGCCGCCAGTCACCCCTGGGCTGCGGCGGAGCGCGGTCTGGCGCCCCGCGCTCAGCTGAGCCGCCTGGGTCCGGTTCGCTCAGACTGCTGGGGTCACCGGGCGCAGTACGAAGTCGTGGGTCACGGTGTGGCAGGGCGCATCCAGGCCGCGCGCCTTGAAGTCGGCCGGGTCGTCATGGAGCTGTGTGGCGTGCACGCTGGACTCGGGCGTCGTGCGGGGTTCGAGGGTGCTGCCGACCCTCGGGTCGCCTTCGAAGTGGGACTGCGTGGTCAGTGTGTGAAAGCCGGCGGCGGTGACGATCGTGTGGATGTGCAGCGGGCGGGTGTCGACCCGGTCCAGTTTCTTGATGAGCTTGCCCAGAGGGCCGTCCTCGGCGATGCCCATGACCTCGATGCCGGGCATGACCGTCCGGTACGCGAAGCGACCCTCGTCGTCCGTGAGCAGCTTTCCGCGCAGGTTGAACGGGGGCAGGCTCTCGTCAATGTCTATGACCAGAGGCCTGATCATCTCCGCGGTCAAGTTCGAGTAGTCGCCCTTGGCATTGGTCATCCAGATGTCGAGCTCCGCGCCCGCGATCGGCTCGCCGCTCGTGGAGCGCACCTGCCCCGAGACGAAGAGCGCCTCGCCGGGTTCGTCGGGGCGCATGGGCAGCGCGTACGGGCGTTCCAGGACCGGCGCCCCGGGTACATAGGCCGGTCCCCTGGCGATCCAGGGGCTCGCACCGTCCTTCTCCGGATTCGCGTACGCGGCACCCAGGTTGGCCTCCAGTACCGGATGCATGAAGAACTGGTAGATCGTCATGCGGATCTCGCCGGCTTCGGCGACCTCCAGGGCCCATGCGATGACTTGCTTCAACTCCTGCTCGGTCACTCCGTGCTTGATGATCAGATCCGCGATCGTCGACTGGAGGTCGTCGAAGACGACCTGGAGCCTGGTGCTTTCCGACGTGCTCATCAAGTCCCCTGCCGGTCGTGGGTGTCGGGCCGTGACGGCTCGGATCACCCCAAGTGGATATGGCACTCCACTTGAGGTTACATCACCCGGAAAGGGCTATCCAGTAAACCTTGTCCCGTGACCGCCGGTCACAGGATGTGACAATCACGGCGTCGAGGCCGTCTTGGACAGCCCCGTTCACAAGGCTGAGTCCGCGTCCCCCACCTTGTTGAGTACGTCCGCGCCCGGGTGGGAGACCTCGCCGGGCTGGGGCAAGGACCGTATCTTCCGCGATGTCGACAAACTTCTCACCGAGCCCACCGATGCCGACGCGTCCTGACCGGCAACCTCCTCCATCCCATGAGTCCGCAGCCGAGCACGACGATGTGGGGGATCGTGTTCACAAGGGCGCGTCAAGGAGGGACGCGGGTGGCCGTGGGCGAAGAACTGCCTATGCACAGCCTTGCCGCGTCGACGCCCGCTCAGCGTGACAACCCCCGCATGGAGAACGACCAGCGGTTCTGCTGCGGTTCATCACAAACACGGCTGATCAGGATCCCGGCAGCAGGTCCTGCTCGGTCCAGATGCACTTGCCGTCTCCGAGGAAGCGGGTGCCCCAGCGCCGGGAAAGGGTGGCGACCAGGTGGAGTCCTCGGCCCCCTCGTCCGTGTACCCGGCACGCCGTATGCGCGGGGTGGTGAGACTGTGGTCGTAAACCTCGCAGATGAGTGACCGACTGCGCAGGAGGCGCAGGCGGAGGGGTCCCGGTGCGTGCCGGACCACGTTGCCCACCAGCTCGCTCACCAACAGCTCGGTGGTCATGGCCAGTTCGTCCAGGTCCCAGGCGGCGAGCCGGTCTCGGACGCGGGCTCGTGCCCGTCCGGCGGCCCTGGGGTCATGGGGCAGGTCGTAGGAGACGACGTCGGCGGCGGGGGTGCCGCGGATGCGGGTGATGACCAGTGCGGCGGCGTCGGTGGTCCCCTCCCGGTCGGGTACCAGGGCCGAGACGATGTGGTCGCACAGTCTGCCGAGATCGCCTCCTCCGTCCGGCGGGTCGACATCGAAGTACGGAGTGCTGCTCACTTCTTCGGCCAGGGTCCGACACGTTCCCGGGCATGGACCAGCGGGGCTCAGGTCGAGCAGTCGGCCGCCACCGTGTCGGCCATCGCCTGCGCCTCCCACAAGAAGAACCATGCCGAGCCGATCAGTCGCAGTTGCTGGTCCGTCCTCCCATGCGCGATCGATCAGGATGTCACCGGCGAGGGTGCCGATGTCGACCGCGATGGCCCTGGCGGTGCCGAACTCTCAGCAGGTCAAGTCACCAGCGGGGAGTCGGCTCATCGGCCATGTCCCGACCAATGCGTCCGAGCCGAGGAATGGCGGTTCCGGTGGTGTACTGGATGTTGCGAGAGCGTCGGCTGCCGCGCGAGGCAGCGGGGCCTCTGCCACATGGCCGACCACCGCGCGGCTCCTGGACGGCCCCTGAAACGCTCGGCAGGCCGGTTTCGGCCAGGAACCATCCCTCCCGGGCCGTCACGCATCAGTCGTCCCGCCCGAAGACATTTCCGCACCCATGAGGGCTGGGGCTGTCAAGGGCTGTACTGGTCCGACCCGGTGCGCCGAGAACGCGCGTTCCAGGCTGTTTCGGCTGCTGGGCGGGATCTCCTTGCAGGGGTTCCCCGGAGTTCATGGTCATGCGGAGTGGACTCGCACGCACCCATTCGGCCTCCGCCCGGCAAGGCGTGGCCATGACCCTGGTCCGGGGGCCGGGCTGCTCATCCAGGTCATCGAGCGCGGTGGGTCCGGCTCATGCGGCCATGCGAGCTCGCCCGGGCTTGGTGTCCCGTCCGTCGAAAGTGGTCGTCACGTCGGGGTGTCCGCCTCCCGTGGCTCCTGCGCGTCCGCGGCTTCGCGCAGCAGGTGGTAGGCGTGGGTGAGGAGCTTGCGGGCGATGGCCGTCGCGGCGAACTTCTTGCCACGCCGTCGCGCGATCCGGGCAGAGGCGTCGGCGTGGACCGGACTCCGCTTCGCCCGCTGCGCCGCCTCGCACATGATCCAGCGCGGCCAGGGATCGCCCTGCTTGGAGATGTGTCCGTAGCGCACGGTGCGGTCCGAGCCGCACACGGTCGGGGTGAGCCCGGCCCACGAGACCGGCTTCCGCGCCGAAGGGAACCGCGAGATGTCGCCCACCTCCGCCAAGATGATCAGCCCGGTGAGTACGCCCACACCGGGCAGCGCGGTCAGCGTCTTCACCCTCGGGTCCGTCTTCGCGGCCTCTACCAGTACGGCGTCCACCCGGTCGACGACTTGCTGCACAGCGTCGATGGTCTCCAGCAGATTGCCCACTACTTGCCGTAAAGCGGCCGGCATCAGCTGATCCAGCCAGCAGCGCCCGCTGCTCGCGCAGCGTGGGCGGGGCGATCCACGCCTCCGGCAGCAGATCCGCGTGCAGCAGGTGAGCGAGCGTGGCCGCATCGACCTTGTCGTTCTTCAACTGGGCCGAGGCGATCGCCTTGCACTGCAGCGGATGCGCCAAGTGCGGCTCGAAGCCGTGGTCCTGGAGCACTCGACCAGCCAGCATCGCGGGCCTCCTGACCCGGACTCGGCTCCCCCTCAGCAGAGTGCTCCGAACGCACCAGGAGCCCCAGCCCTCATAGAGTCAGGTCAGCGCCCATGAAATCAAAGGGGGAACTACGCCTGAATCATGAACTTCGAGTACTCGCTGTGGACCCGTGGCATCGATGTCGGTAAGTCCGGCTATCAGAACTTGCGGAATGTCGGCCTCACCCGCCCTGCCCGGAACTGTCCACGACATCCACGCGGCCCGCGAGAACGCCGTTATCGACGCCATCTCCGAAGTCGGCGTCCCGTACCGAACCGACGAGACCGCGGTGCCGGATGTGTGACGTGGAGTGGAAGTTAGCCAGGGCCTTGTGGAGGCTCCCAGGTCATGGACTGCCGTTGCGTCGTGGTCGGCCCGTGTCGCGGGATAGTTGGCCGGCTCAGACGTGGCGAGCAGTTCCGTTCGTCTGGCCGCCGATCTCCTGCTCCCCCTGAGGGCTCTGCGGAGGGACGGTGGTCCCCCGCAGGATCAGGTGTGTGGGCAGGACGATGTGCTGTTCGCGGTCCGCCTCGGGGTCGTTGATGAGTTCCAGGGCCAGTTCGGCGGCAGCCCGGCCCATGTCCGCGGGTGACTGCGCCACGGTGGACAGGTCGAGCCATTCGGCCATCAGCTGGTCGTCGAAGCCGAGGACGGAGATCCGTTCGGGCACCTCGATCTGTACGGTGCGCAGGCTCAGGATGAGGGAGGCGGCGAGTTCGTCCTGTTCGGCGAAGATCGCGGTAGGGGGTTCGCGCAGGCTCAACAGGTTGCCGACCGCTTGAGTGGTGCCGCGTTTGTCGCGGGGCGGGGTGGTGACGACCAGGTCGTCGTCCAGGGGGATGCCCGCCTCGGTGAGCGCCTGCTGGTAGCCGAGGAGGCGCTCGCGTGAGCTGAAGCTGAAGCCGCGGGCGTTGGTGGTGTGGGCGAAGGCAATCCGGCGGTGTCCGAGGTTGATCAGATGGCGGGTGGCCTTGCAGGCGCCGGCGACGTCGTCGACGTAGACGCTGGGGCGGCCTTCGACGTGCTGGCTGATGTAGATCACCGGCATGCCGAGGTCGTCCAACCGGGTGGTCTCCTCGCCGGTGAGGTCGAAGCAGAACACCAGCAGTGCGTCCGCGTTGCGGCGGGCCGGCAGGCGTTCGAAGAACGCGGCCCGTTCGTCCAGGTCCGGGACGACGTACACGGTCAGCTCCATGCCGGCCCGGCGCAGCAGTGGGCCCAGGCTGGACAGCGCTGCTCCCATGAACCACGAGTCGAGCGTGGGCACGAGCACCGCCATGACACCGGTCCGGCCGGTGACCAGGCTCGACGCTTGTCGCGAGATCGCGAAGTTCAGCTCACGGGCCGCTCGCTCCACGCGGGCACGGACCTCGGGTGAGACCGATGTCAGGCCGCGCATCGTGCGCGAGACGGTGGAGGGAGAGACCCCTGCCCGTTCGGCGACGTCGGCCAACGTGGGGTGCCGCTGAGCTGGTGACATGAGCGGAAGTTAGCACAGTTCGAGGCCCTGGCGGGAGTCTTCGTGACAGCGCTGTCACGCCTGATCCTGTGGACAGAATGCCCGTTGTGCCCAACTCATTGACGGTATTGGTCGCCTAAATCAACTGTGCTACCGCAGCGTTACGCATTGACTTCCGTCAGGTGCACTCCTACGGTGCAAGCGTTGTCTCAGCGGAGGCCAAGCCATCGCCGCAAGTCACCTGTTGATTGCTTTGACCTGCTCTTTCGATCTACAGAACGCCGTGACAGCACAGTCTCACAACGGAGACATCCCAGAGTCATCTCGGTAGCTACTCCCTACAGGGCGCCCCGCCGAGACTTCGGTTCCGCACGTCCAGGAGAGACAGTGAACGCCAGAACCACCAGAGTCCTTCAGTGCTCGGCCGTGCTCGTCGCCGCCGGGCTCGTCCTCACCGCCTGCGGTTCCTCCGACAGCGGCAGCTCGTCGGGGCAGTCGAAGAGCCCGTCGTTCTCGGGCCGTGGCCCCATCACGTACGCCGCCGCCAAGGACAGCTCCGGCGTCGTCCAGAAGGTCATCGACAGCTGGAACGAGCAGCACCCCAAGGAGAAGGTCACCTTCGTCCAGCTGCCGGCGGACGTGAACCAGCAGCGCCAGCAGATGATCCAGAACGCCGAGACGAAGTCCGACGCCTACACGGTGCTCTCCCTGGACGTGGTGTGGACCTCGGAGTTCGCCGCCCACCAGTGGATCGACCAGCTGCCCACCGCACAGTTCCCGCTGGACAACATGCTCAAGCCGACGGTGGAGACGGGCCAGTACCGCGACAACCTGTACGCGGTCCCGGCCAGCTCGGACGGCGGCGTGCTGTACTACCGCTCCGACCTGCTGAAGAAGGCGGGCGTCGCTGCCGCGCCGACGACGTGGGCGGAGATGAAGACCGCCTGTGCCAAGGTCGAGAAGCTGCCCGAGGCCAAGGGCATGGACTGCTACGCGGGCCAGTTCCAGAAGTACGAGGGTCTCACCGTCAACTTCGCCGAGGCCGTGAATTCCGCAGGCGGCGTCATCACCGACGCCGACGGCAAGCCGAACGTCGACACGCCCGAAGCGAAGAAGGGCCTGGACTTCCTCGTCGACTCCTTCAAGGACGGCACGATCCCCAAGGAAGCCATCACCTACCAGGAGGAGGAAGGCCGCCAGGCGTTCCAGTCCGGCAAGCTGGTCTTCCTGCGGAACTGGCCGTACGTATACTCGCTGGCCCAGAAGAGCAAGGTCGCGGGCAAGTTCGCGGTCGCGCCGCTGCCCGGCCTGACCGGCGCCGGTTCCTCCAGCCTGGGCGGCCACAACGTGGCCCTGTCCTCGTTCGCCAAGAACAAGGCCACGGCACTGGACTTCATGAAGTTCTTCACCAGCCAGGACACCGCGACCACGTTCCTCAAGGACGCCTCCATGGCCCCGCCGTACGCAGCCCTCTACGACGACCAGGCACTGGTCAAGCAGTACCCCTACCTGCCGGTGCTGAAGAAGTCGATCCTGGGCGCCGTACCCCGCCCGAGGGTGGTCCAGTACGGGGACGCGTCCTCCGCGATCCAGCAGGAGACGTACGCAGCCCTGAACGGCGACAAGTCCAGCGCGCAGGCGCTGAAGGACCTGCAGGACGAGCTGCAGAAGTCCGCGGCTCAGTGAGGAGAAAAGCCGTGGTCGACACCAAGATCCCACCCGACGCCGCAGCAGACCCGATCGGCAGCCATACCGGGAAGAGCTCCGCGTCGGTGAAGGGAAGCAAGCGGACCTGGGCGACCGCGGCTTCGGGACGGACGGCGGCACTGCTGGTGTCGCCGACCCTCCTGGTGCTCACCGTCGTCGTCCTCTACCCCACGCTCATGGCGATCAGAGAGTCGCTGTACGGGACCAAAGGGCTGGACCCCAAGACCGGCTTCATCAGCAATACCGAGCCGTTCGTCGGGCTGCAGAACTACGCCGACATCTTCGGCGAGGCCGGCGACCGGTTCTGGAACGCGTTCTGGAACACCACCTTCTTCACCGTCGTCACGGTGGGCCTGGAGACGCTGATCGGTGTCTCGATGGCGCTGATCATGCACAAGGCGTTCAGCGGCCGGGCCCTGGTCCGCGCCTCCATCCTCATCCCCTGGGCCGTGCCCACCGCGATCTCGGGCCTGCTGTGGCGGTGGATCTTCAACAGCGACGGCATCGCCAACGCCCTGATCGGCCACCAGGTCCTGTGGACCACCGAAGGCTTCCACGCCAAGGTCGCCGTCATCATCGCCGAGGTGTGGAAGACCTCCCCCTTCATCGGGCTGCTGGTCCTGGCCGGACTGCAGGTCATCCCGAAGGAGGTCTACGAGGCGGCCCGCCTCGACGGGGCCGGCCCGCTGGCCCAGTTCTGGCGCATCACTCTGCCCCTGGTGAAACCCGCCCTGCTGGTCGCGGTGCTCTTCCGTTGCCTGGACGCACTGCGGATGTTCGACCTGCCTTATCTGCTGATCGGCGCGCAGAAGAACTCGGTGGAAACGCTGTCCATGCTCGCCCAGAACGAGGCGTCCAACGTCCGCTTCGGACCGGCCGCCGCCTACGCGGTGCTGCTGTTCGTCTACGTCTTCCTCATCGCGCTCGGCTTCGTCCGGCTGCTGGGCACGGACCTCGTCGGCGACGTGGGCGGACCCAAGGCCAGGCGCAAGAACAAGTTCCGGCGCACCTCGGCGCCCAAGAGTGCGGAGGTGTCGGCATGACGTCGACCGTGAAATGGCGAACCTGGCTGCTCTACCTGGGCGTTGCCGCGGTGGTGGCCTACTGTCTGGCCCCCTTCTACTGGATGGTGGTCTCCAGCCTGCGCCGCACCTCCGACATCTTCGACACCTCGCTGCTGCCGACCTCGGTGTCGTTCGAGAACTACCGGGCGGTCTTCAGCCCCTCCCAGGGGTTCGGCCGCGCGCTGCTCAACAGCCTGATCGTCTCCGGCACCACCACCGTGCTGGCCCTGCTGCTGGCCACCTTCACCGCCTACGCGATGGCCCGGCTACAGTTCCGCTTCAAGCGGCTGATCCTCACCCTGATCATCGCCACCTCGATGTTCCCGGTCGTCTCGATCGTGGTCCCGCTGCTGAAGCTGTTCACCGACATCGGCTGGATCAACACCTACCAGGCGATGATCGTGCCCAGCATGTCCTTCGTGCTGCCGCTGGCCGTGTGGAACCTGACCACGTTCTTCAAGCAAATGCCCGACGAGCTCGAAGAAGCCGCCATGATCGACGGCTGCACCCGCGGCCAGGCGTTCCGCAAGGTCATCATCCCGCTCGCCGCACCGGGCATCTTCACCACAGCGATCATCGCCTTCATCGCCGCCTGGAACGAGTTCCTCATCGCCCTGTCGATGACGAACCGGCCCAGTATCCAGACCGCGCCGGTCGCCATCTCCAAGTTCACCGGCGCCACCCAGTTCGACATCCCCTTCGGCAGCCAGATGGCCGCGGGCGTCCTCGTCACCGTCCCCCTGGTGATCATGGTGCTCGTCTTCCAGCGCCGCATCGTCGCCGGACTCACCGCAGGCGCGGCCAAGTAACTCCTGGCCGCCGCACCGCACCTTCCCCCACTCTCAAAAGGACCTTCTCGCACCATGTCCTCCACCACGCCCTCACCCTGGTGGCGCAGCGCCGTCATCTACCAGGTCTACATCCGCAGCTTCGCCGACGGCGACGGCGACGGCGTCGGCGACATCGCCGGCCTGCGCTCCCGGCTCCCCTACCTCAAGTCGCTCGGCGTGGATGCCCTGTGGATCAACCCCTGGTACAAGTCTCCGATGGCGGACGGCGGCTACGACGTGGCCGACTTCCGCGCTATCGACCCGCTGTTCGGCACGGTCGCGGACGCCGAGCAGCTCATCGCCGAAGCCCACGAGCACGGGATCCGGATCATCCCCGACATCGTGCCCAACCACACCTCCGACGAGCACGCCTGGTTCCAGGCGGCACTGGACGCAGGCCCCGGCAGCCCGGAGCGCGAGCGGTACGTCTTCCGGCCCGGCCGCGGTCCCGACGGCGCCGCCCCGCCCAACAACTGGGTCTCCTGCTTCGGCGGCCCGGCCTGGACCCGCCTGCCCGACGGCGACTGGTACCTCCACCTGTACGCCCCCGAACAGCCCGACCTCAACTGGCAGCATCCCGACGTCCACGCCGAGTTCGAGTCCATCCTGCGGTTCTGGTTCGACCGGGGCGTCGACGGCTTCCGCATCGACGTCGCCCACGGACTCGCCAAGGACCCCGAACTGCCCGACCTGCCACCGTGCCCCGACACGGCACACGGGCAGCCCCTCCACCACGTCCAGCACCCGCACTGGGACCGCGACGAGGTCCATGACATCTACCGCGCCTGGCGCAAGGTCGCCGACGAGTTCGAAGGCGACCGGGCCTTCGTCGCCGAAGCCTGGGCCGACACCCCCGAGCGCCTCGCCTCCTACGTCCGCCCCGGCGGCCTGCACACCGCCTTCAACTTCGACTTCCTCATGGCCAGCTGGGACCCCAAGGACCTTCGCACGGTCATCGACGACTCCCTCGCCATGCTCACCGACATGGGCGCACCGGCCACCTGGGTGCTCTCCAACCACGACGTCATGCGCCACACCAGCCGCTACGCCCGCAAGACCGTCGCACGCTGGGTGCCCAACCAGCGCTACCAACCGGAAGGCGATATCGACCTGAGCCTGGGCACCCGCCGCGCCCGCGCCGCCGCCCTGCTCATGCTCGCGCTGCCCGGCGGCGCCTACGTCTACCAGGGCGACGAACTCGGCCTCCTCGAAGTCGAAGACCTGCCCGAGTCCGCCCTCGAAGACCCCATCTGGGAACGCTCCGGCCACACCGACCGCGGCCGCGACGGCTGCCGCGTGCCGATTCCCTGGTCCGGACAGGCAGCACCGTTCGGCTTCAGCCCCGAAGACGCCTACGCCGCACCCTGGCTGCCCCAGCCCGCCAACTGGAACGAGCTCACTGCGGAGGCACAGACCGGCGACGAAACATCGATGCTGGAGCTCTACCGCACCGCCCTCCGCCTGCGCCGCGAAAATCCTGCCCTCGGCGACGGCACCATGACCTGGCTCGACGCCCCCGCCGGCGTCCTCGTCTTCCGCCGTGAGCCCGGCTTCGTATGCGTGGTCAACCTCTCCGGTGAGGCGTACCCGCTGCCCGACCATGGCTCCGTTCTGCTGGCCAGCGGTCCCATCGCAGACGGCGAACTGATGCCGGACCAGGCGGCCTGGCTCGCGGTGTAGCGCGACCAGGACCAGCCGTTTCCCCCTGATCCGCCAGGGCCTGCCTGGTGTCACTCCCCGCCGACCGGGCAGGCCCTGGCCCATTCGACCGCGCCATGCAGGGGGCAACTCGACGACGCCGCGGTGATCCGCGAGACGCTCCGCCGAGCTGTCGACACACCATCCCGAGCCAGGGTCCGCCTTCATCGCGTCGAAGCAGATCAGGAGTGCTGCTCTGAAAGCCCGCCTGTACTGCGGAGGAAGTTGCTGCGTGATGGTCGGTCCCCAGGACACGCCATGCTCGGTATCGCCCGCCTCCACAACCTCGCCCTCGTGAGGTGACAGGAAAACGGTCCGGTCAACCTGCATTCCGTGCCCTTACCGGGCCCTGCGGAATCCCTTCCGGCGGGAGAGCTCGGCAGCGTAGTCAGCTCGTGCGGACCCTGCCTCCTTGGTCCACTTTCGGCGCGGCTGATGTGGAGTCCCAACAGGCGGCTGAGGACGACGGCGGGGAGTTCGACGGAGAGCTCCATGAGTGTGGTGTTGCGGGCAGGAGCCATGGGTGATCGTCACTGCGTCCGAGGGTGGAGTAGCCGTGGCGCTGCTGGACGAGCTCCAACACGAGGGAGTCCAGCGGGGGCGGCAGGTCGGTCGGGTGGGATCCGAGCTTGAGCGCACCCCGGCCTGCGTGCGGGTGACCTGGTCGAGCCGGATCTGGCAGGTCCGGCTCAGAGGCTGGGCGAAGAGCAAGAGAAGCAGGCCCGCGACGCGGGTGGCGGTGTCGACCCCGTCTCCCTTCACGAGTCGGCGGACGTGGGCCCATCGTCGGTCTTGCTCGATGAGGACCATGGGCGCGTCCTTGGGCGGGATCGGGATCAGGATGCGGTGGGCGTGGCGGTTCCGTATCGACCAGACCAGGAAGGTCCGGGCGAGGTAGCGGACCCAGATGTCGGTGGCCAGCCAGTCGTCGATGTCGTGCTGGGTGCAGGTGGCCAGGCTCGTGCTGCGGGCCCGGAGCCATTCGATCAGCTGGATTGCAGCCTTGACCTCACGGCGGACGACCACCGCCTGGTGCAGGGTGACGGCCCGTTTCTCGGCGTCTCGCCGGAGCCGCCGAAAGTGGTGCCAGGTGGCGAATCCGCGGACGACCTGGCGCTCGCTGGGGTCTTCGATTCGGGCGACAGCCCGGGGCAGCCAGCGCTCAGGTTCGGCGAGGCGCTCGTCGCGAGCTGGGAGAACACCGTCGGCGACCAGGGCCGCCCGCAGGTGTCGGACCGCTTTGACCGGGTGCTGAAGGCCGTCGAGGAAGCCGTGGGTCACGGGCCCCTTCTCGGCGGCGAGAGCGGCCAGCAGGCGCCGTGGAACGGGTTCGCGAAGCCAGTGGAGAAGAGAGAGGGGATCGCCCCGTTGCCGCTGAGGTTGAAAGGGTGGGATGACAGGGTTACGGAGGCTCCAGTGCCAGTCCGTTCCCGGTGATGAAGCCGTCGAGTAATTCGGGTCGGCGTTGGATGGCGCGTAAGCGGTTCTTCACGATCAAGGGGAAGGTTCACCGACGAACTCACCCTGAGCCGCGAACAGTTGGACAAGTTCGCCGACCTGCCTCCGGCCCTGGGCGACACCCACACCGAAGCGGGCATGGCCATGCTCGAACGCTGGCCGGCCCGCGCCTCGTACAGCCACCCCTTGTCCGTACCACCGCCAAGCCAGGAGGACTCCGCCATGCGTGCAGCCGTGATGTACGGAGCCGGAGACGTCCGCGTCGAGGACCGTCCCGACCCCAGGATCGTCCATGCCGACGACGCGATCGTGCGTACCGTCGCCTCGTGCGTGTGCGGCAGCGGCCTGTGGCCGTACAGGTCCATGCCCGCCACCGGCACCGGCCGCCCGATGGGGGCACGAGTTCTTCGGCGTCGTCGAGGAGACCGGAGCGGGCGTCGCCCGCGTCAGGGCCGGCGGCCTCGTGGTCACCCCGTGCACGTACTGCGACAACACCTGCGACTACTGCGTCAAGGGCCTGCAGTCGTCCTGCCGCCACGGCGGCCGGTACGGCTACGACGGCGTGGACGGCGGTCAGGGCGAAGCCGTCCGCGTGCCGCAGACCGACGGCACTCTCGTCAAGCTGCCCGTCGAGCCGGACTCCGGGCTGCTGCCCTCCCTGCTGGGGCTCTCGGACGTGATGGGTACCGGGCACCACAGCGCCGTCACCGCCGGCATCCGGCCCGGGGACTCGGTGCTGGTCATCGGGGACGGCGCGGTCGGTCTGTGCGTGGTCGTCGCCGTACGGCGGCTCGGCGCCGAGCGGATCGTCCTGATGGGCCGCCGCACCGAACGCACCGGCCTGGGCCGCGCGTTCGGCGCCACCGACGTCGTCGCCGAACGCGGTGACGACGGTGACGACCGCGTCGTGGAGGCCGTCGGTACCCGCCGAACCCTGGAGACCGCGCTCGGCGCGAACGCCGACGGCGGCACCATCAGCCGCCTCGGTGTCCACCAGTACGAGGAGGGGCCCGTCGGCGCCGGCATGATCATGCGGAACGTCACCCTGACCGGCGGTGTCTCCCCGGCACGTGCCTCCATCGAGGAACTGCTGCCCGACGTCCTGTCCGGCGCCATCCAGCCGGGCCGCGTCTCCGACCGGACCATCAGCCTCGACGAGGTGCCGCAGGCGTACCAGGACATGGCCGGCCGCCGCGTCCTCAAGCCCCTCATCCGCTTCTGACCGCCCCCTACACCTTCCCCGACCACGCCACCACGCTGTTCGACCTCTACGACCGTCTCGGCGAACTCACCGACGGGGCGGTGGACCCCCTGGTCGGCCGCGACCTCGAACTCCTCGGCTACGACGCCCGCCACACCCTCACCCCCGTCTCCCCCGCCGAGTGGGCCGCCCACCAGCGGCGCTCCTGGGCCCTCGACGTGACCCGCCACGGCACCACGCTCACCACCCGGGGGGGCGGTCCTCATCGACACCGGCGCGGCGGGCAAAGGCCACCTCGTCGATCCGATCTCCGCCCAGCTCACCCGTACCGGACACGGCGAGCACCCGTGGACCACTCGGCGTCGGGGCGGCCCATGAGGAGAGGAGTGGGTTCGGCGGCGTTCGCCGGAGGGCGTGACCTCAGACGGTGCTGCCCCCGTCCGCGAGCAGTGTGCTGCCGGTCATGTACATCGACAGGTCGCTGACGCAGAAGAAGGCGACGCGTGCGATGTCGTCGGGGCTGCCGCTGCGGCCGGCCGGACTGGTGGCCCTCAGGTGCGCGCTGTCCGGGTCCGCCGGAGCAGCCGCTTCGGCTGCCGCCAGCTGGTTGCCCTCGGTCGGTACGTAGCTGGGCGCCACTCCGAGCACCCGGATGCCGTGCGGTGCGAGTTCCAGGGCGCTCTGCCGGGTGAGGCCGCGTACCGCGTGCTTGGAGGAGACGTAGGCGGCCAGGCCGGGCGCGCTCGCGCGGAAACCGGCGGTCGAGCAGATGTTGACGATCACGCCGCCGCGGCCGCCTGCGGTCATCACCCGGGCGGCCTCGCGGGTGCCGGTGAACACGCCGCGGGCGTTGACGGCGAATACGCGGTCCCAGCTCTCGTCGTCCGTCAGCGAGATGGGTATGGCGGGGAAGACCCCGGCGTTGTTGACCCAGGCGTCGAGGCGACCCCAGCGTACGGCCGCCAGGCCCGCAGCACCGCTTACGGAGGCCGACTCCGTGACATCCATCTCGACGCCCACCGCCTCGACGCCGTACTGGTCGCCGAACTCGGCCGCCGCGCTCTTCGCGAGCGTGCCGTCGACATCGCCGATGACGACCCGGGCACCGGCCTCGGCGAGCCGTGCGGCGATCGCCCGGCCGAGGCCGCGTCCGCCGCCGGTCACCACCGCCACGCGGTCGCGCAGGGAGACGAGGTCGGTGAGCGGGCACGAGGAGACGTCAGGCATGGGCATGAGGAGATTCCTTCGGTGTCGTACTGGGAGCTGTGCGGCTCGCCGCCGGCGCGTACCGCTGCTGCGCACAGAGGTTGAATGTAACCACAGTGGAAACTTTTCGCGCTGATTAAACTCCAGACGACACCGGAAGACAACCCCCTGTCCGGGGAGCACCTACGGCTCAGGAGGCACCATGGGTCCCACCACCGGCGCACGTCGGCGGGGGCCGTACGCGACGACACCGGCCCGGCGCAAGCAGATCGTGCGGGCGGCACTGGCGGGATTCGCCGAGCACGGCTACGAGCGCGCCTCACTGCGGGACATCGCGGCGCGGGCGGGTGTGACCCATGCGGCACTGCTGCGCCACTTCTCGGGCAAGGAGGAACTCCTTCTCGCCGCCCTGGCGCTGCGGGAGGCGGACGAGGAGGAGGCCGCGGCGCGCATCATGGCATCCGGCACAGCAGGCCCGGCCGTTCTCGGCGCGGTCCTGGCCGACGAGTTCGCCAACCCGGACTACCAGCGCAACTGGCTGTCCCTGGCACTCGCCGCGACCAACCCGGACCACCCCGCGCACGAGTACTTCCTCAGCCGGCGCGAGCGCATGCGGACGCGGTTCCGCAGCAGCACCCTGCGCACGGCGCACGACAGCACGGATCTGACGGCGGACGAGAAGGTCGTGATGGTGCTCGCGATGCTCGACGGGCTGCGGGTCCAGGCCCTGCTCGACCCCTCGCAGGACGTGCTGCACCTCCTCGAAGTCTTCATGCGGACGGTCATCGGAGCCGAGGAGGGCGAGGAGGACCTCGGGGATTCGATGTGAGGACGGCGGCAGGGCAGCCGGAGTGGCCGCTCGTCACGCAGCGTTGACAGGCCCCGCTGGAAGCCGGGCGCAGGACCTCGGCATGGTCGGGGGCGAGGCATATCGGCGAGCATGGTGGGCAACGGCAGCATCGCGGGATAGTGAACACGCTGGTGTGCACCTCGACGGTGACATCGTCGAAGCCGCCGTCCAGGAGCAGATTGCGGTACTGGCGGCCGGCGCGGGGCGCGCTCAGCACGTCGGCGCGGGCGTGCACGATCGTGCGGGTCAGCTCCGCGTCGTCGGAGTCGACCATGACGGCGTCCCAGTCCTGCCCGACCAGGACGATCCTGCCGCCCGGGCAGAGGACGCGCCGCGCTTCCGCCACCGCGCGCCACGGCTCCTGAAGGGCGTGGAAGACCTTGTCGGCGCGGTAGCCGTGCACACTTCCGTCGGCGAACGGCAGTTCCTCCGCCCCCGCCTCCCGGAACTCGGCCGCCGGCCACCGTTTCCGGGCCTCGGCCAGCATCCACGGATCGGGATCCACGCCCACCGCGTGGACGCCGCGCTCGGCCGGCTCGGCGACGGCCCGCCCGGCCCCGCAGCCGATGTCCACGACGGACGAGCCCGGGACAAGCGACAGCAGTTCGTAGGAGCGCGCCCGCAGCAGGCCGGCGCTCGGCATCTGGTCCATCGCGTCGAGGAGTGCCTGCACGGCCTCGGTGCGGCGGTGCTTCTCCGCCGTTCCCCGCGTTTCCTGGTTCTTGGACATGGGCGCCAGGCTAGGAATTCATGTCGACATGAAGTCAACCGGAGACCCATGAAGTCGAGCGGAGACGACAGCGCGAGCGCGATGAGCATCGGCGCCCTCGCGGCACGGTTCGGTCTCGCCCCGCACGTCCTGCGGCATTGGGAGTCGGTGGGCCTGCTGCACCCCGTACGGGACGCGGGCGGACGCCGCCGCTACGGCGCGGACGACCTCACCCGCGTGGCGACGATCCTCATCGGCAAGGCGGCCGGCCTGGGCCTGGACACCATCAGGAGCCTGTCCGCCACCGCCGAACGCGCCACCCGGCACGAGATCCTGCGCGCCGAGGCCGACCAGCTCCGATCGAGGGTCGCCGCCGCCCGGGCCTCACTGGAACTCATCGAGTGCGGCCTGAACTGCGAGTGCGAGGACGTCACCCAGTGCCCGAACTACCGGCGGCTCATCGCCGAGCAGGTAGGCGCCCAAGCAAGGGAGTTCAGTCCCGCAGCACCAGGTCGAGCAGCCCCGGAAAGCTCGCGTCGAACTCCTCCCGCCGCAGCCGGTTGACCCGTCGGGCCCCCTCGTCCCGCTGCTCGACGAGGCCCGCCGCGCGCAGCACGGAGAAGTGATGGCTGAGGGCGGCCTTGCCGACGGGTACGTCGAAGCTGCCGCAGCTGCGCGTCCAGACGGGGGAACCGGCGAGTTCGCGGAGGAGGCGGATGCGGACGGGGTCGGCGACGGCGGACAGGGCCGTGAGGACGGAGACGTCCTCGGGGTGCGTGTGGACGGGCGCGGCGCGGTGGCTCGCGCCCGGTGCCTGGTCGGGCATGCGCCTCCTGTCGGCGGGGGTCCCGGCCGGTTGCCGAGTGTTCGATGGATATCTTACAGTCCGGGTGTTCGGTTTTGATTGAACACTCGCCCGGATCGAGCCCGTCACCCTGCCCCGCCCATCACCCTGTCCCGCCCGTCACCCTGTCCCGAAG